>JAGHUE010000122.1 GCA_018064985.1 Candidatus Colicola faecequi
AACCATTGCAATGCCGTCACCGGTTGCGATGATCGGATTGGTTGTGGTGGCGTAAACGGAACCGGTACCGCCTGTTGCCATCATTGTTACTTTGGCCAGATAGGTGTCCACATTTTGAGTATCATGATCAAGGATATAGGCTCCGTAGCACTCGATGTCCGGTGTGCGTCGGGTTACGCGAACACCCAGATGGTGCTGGGTGATGAGTTCTACTGCGAAGTGATTCTCGAATACGTCGATCTGTGGATCGGCTTTTACTGCCTCCATCAGGCCACGCTGAATCTCGAAGCCCGTGTCGTCGGCATGGTGAAGGATGCGGAACTCGGAGTGTCCGCCTTCGCGATGCAGGTCGAAAGAGCCATCTTCTTTTTTGTCGAAATTGACGCCCCATTCCACCAGTTCGCGAATACCCTTCGGTGCTTGGGTTACTACTTGGCGAACCGCATCCGGATCAGAGATCCAGTCGCCGGCTACCATCGTGTCGTGAATATGCTTTTCGAAGTCATCCACCAGTAGGTTTGTTACAGAGGCGATACCGCCTTGGGCTTTGGCCGTGTTGGCTTCGTCCAGAGTCGTTTTGCAGCAGAGTGCAATCGAATACTTCTTTTCGCGGGCTACTTTGAGCGCGAAACTCATACCGGCTACACCACCGCCAATAATGAGAAAATCATACTTTTTTACCATCGGTAAACATGTTTAAGGACTGCAAAATTACTGCTAATTCTGGAAATAAACAAGAAAAAACGTTTTTTTTTGCTTATTTGAGTTTTTTTATTTATATTTGCACCAAATTATCTAATTTGGGCAAAAACTATAAGCCCGTCTGCTTTTTGTAATTTCTCGTATATGAAGATATTCTTTGCCGCTCTTATTGCTCTCCTTTGTATAAATGCCAATGCGCAAAGTTTGGCGAAAAAAATGTTTGAGGCTTCGGCCGTCACTTGCAACTCGAATGTGGGAGTGCTGGTGGTTGATGTGAAAACGGGTAAAACCATCGATTCCTACCGTGCTGGTAACATGCTTCCGACTGCTTCTACCATGAAGGTCATCTCTACTTGTACTGCGCTTGAACTTTTGGGCGCTGACTACCGATGGAGCACATATTTTGAGACCGATGGCGAGATTGTGGATAACACCCTCGTCGGGAACCTCTACGTTCGTGGAACGGGCGATCCGACTCTCGGCTCTTCGCGTTTTGGCGGAATTGCTGTTCTGGCAGAATGGGCAGAACGGCTTAAAGAACAGGGAATTAGGAGCATTCAGGGACGTGTGATAGCCGATATGTCGGCTTTTCATCCGGGGGATGCGATGAATGAGGGATGGGCCTTCGGCGACATGGGCAATTACTACGGCATGGGCATTTTCGGCCTCAATTGGCGCGATAACACTATGCGTATCACCCTCTCTTCCGGAGAAGTGGCAGAAACGGCAGAGTATCTCGGTTCTGAGCCCTACGACCCGCGTCTGCACTTCACAAGCTATGCCATCTGCGTGGCCAACGATGAAGACAACGGCTATGCACATGGTGTAGCCTTCAATTATGAACGGACCATCACCGGTGAGATTCCTGCCGGGCAGGGCACTTTTTCTATCAATGGTGATCTCCCCAATCCGGGTCTCACGCTTGCGGAAGAATTGACGACCGAACTTGGTAATAAGGGCATCTCTGTTGCGGGCGCTCCTGATTTTACGCTCAGTCTTCCGTCCGGTAAGCCCCGTAAACTGATATTTGAACATAAGTCGCCCGCCCTCAGCGAGGTGGTTCGCGAGACTAATATACACTCCGACAACCTCTATGCGGAAAGCATTTTCCGTACATTGGCGCTCCGGGATGGAAGGAGTGCGTCTACCGACGAATCACGTGATGTTGTTGAACGTTGTTGGACGAGCAGGGGTGTGAATTTTTCCCCGATTATTCAAGTGGACGGTTGCGGCCTCGCGCCCCAGAATGGTGTCTCGCCTGCCACTTTCGTGAGCCTGCTTCGTTACATGTACAAGTCGCCCAACTATGGTGTTTTCCGCGAATCGCTTCCCGTAAGCGGCCAATCGGGAACAATCAGTTCTTTCCTCCGCGGAACCGCTCTCGATGGTAAGGTGCACGCTAAATCCGGCACCATCGCTCATCTCCGTTCTTATTGTGGATACATCGAACTCGATAAAAACACCGTTTGGGCTTTTTCCATCGTTGTTAACAACGGCAACGGCAGCTCTTTGGCCGTACGCAAAGAAATGGAGCGTTATCTGCTCAAACTGACTGAAAAGAAATGATAGAATTCGTAGACGAAATAAAGAGTACAAACTCAGAGTTGATGCGTCGGTCGCAGGAGGGCGAATCCTACCCCCATCTCTTCACGCTCTGCACCTTCCGCCAAACGGCAGGAAGAGGTCAGCGGGGCAATGGATGGGAAAGTGAACCCGATAAAAACATTTCGTTCACCACGGTACTCGATAGCTCGCTTCTGCCTGTCACCCGTCTTTGGCGCCTCTCGATGCTCTGTGCTTTGGCCGTGGCCGAGGCCCTGCGTTCCTACGGGTTGGAGGCCTCTATCAAATGGCCCAACGACATCTATGTGGGCGACCTCAAGATTTGTGGTATTCTCATAGAGAATGTCCTTCAAGGAAGCACCATTCGCTGCAGTTTGGCAGGCATTGGAGTAAATGTCAATCAGGAGATTTTTGTCAGCAATGCGCCCAATCCGACATCAATGAAGCTTCTTCTTGGCTGTGACTTCTCCAAAGAAGAGGTTCTTGCCCGCATCCTTTCCGAAATGGAGCGTCTGTGGCCGCTCGCGCTCTCCGAGTCGGAGTCTCTTCGCGAACTTTACATGGCCCGCCTCTATCGCAAAGAAGGCACTTGGCTTTGGCGTGAGGTAGCCTCCTCAACTGCCCCTATGATGATTACCCGTGAGGCTGACGACGAAACCTTCGAGGCAGCCATCGACAGCATCAATGAGCAGGGGCAACTCATCCTTCTCCGGGCAGACGGCACTCGCAGGGCTTATTCGTTCAAAGAAATCAAATACATCATCCGATAACACACTAAAAACCAACGATATGCAATCCATCATCATCACAGGCGGCGCCGGCTTCATCGGCTCGCACGTAGTACGTCTTTTCGTTAACAAGTACCCCGACTATCGCATCATCAACGTGGATAAGCTCACCTACGCGGGCAATCTGGCCAACCTCAAAGACATCGAGGATAAGCCCAATTACCGCTTTGTGAAAGCCGACATCTGCGACTTCGATACCATCTTCGCCCTTATGCAGGAGGAGCATGTCACAGGCGTCATCCACCTCGCTGCCGAGTCGCACGTAGACCGCTCCATCAAAGACCCGTTCACCTTCGCCCGCACCAATGTGATGGGCACGCTCTCCATGCTTCAGGCTGCCAAGCTCTACTGGGAATCGCTCCCCGAGAAATTCGAAGGCAAGCGATTCTACCACATCTCCACCGATGAGGTGTATGGTGCCCTCGAGATGACTCATCCGGAAGGCATCGAACCCCCGTTCACCACCAAAGCCAGCTCCGGCGAGCATCACCTCGCTTATGGCGAGCTCTTCTTTACCGAAGACCTCAAATACATGCCCCACTCGCCCTATAGCGCATCCAAGGCAAGCTCCGACCACTTTGTCCGCGCTTTCCATGACACCTACGGAATGCCGACTATCGTGACCAACTGCTCCAACAACTACGGCCCTTATCAGTTTCCCGAGAAGCTCATCCCGCTCTTTATCAACAATATCCGCCATCGCAAGCCGCTGCCCGTTTACGGCAAGGGCGAAAACGTGCGCGACTGGCTCTTCGTGGAGGATCACGCTCGCGCTATCGACCTCATTTTCCATGAGGGCAAGGTGGCTGAAACCTACAACATCGGCGGCTTCAACGAGTGGAAGAACATCGACATCATTCGCGTGGTAATCAACACGGTAGACCGTCTGCTCGGCCGCAAGGAAGGCGAAGATCTCGACCTCATCACCTACGTAACCGACCGTGCCGGCCATGATATGCGTTATGCTATTGATTCCTCCAAGCTCCAGCGCGAGCTCGGCTGGGAACCTTCGCTCCAGTTCGAGGAGGGCATCGAGAAAACCGTCCGCTGGTATCTCGACAACCAGGAATGGATGGACAACATCACCTCGGGCGAGTATGAGAAATATTACGAGGACATGTATAGGAATCGCTGATTTCGTTGGTGCTTTTTATGCACAAAACTGATTATTTATGCAATTTTTTGTCCATTGGAAGTGCAAGCCACTTTGTAGCGACTTCCATGCGACTTCGATGCGACTTTCTCTCCGTCCAAAACACTCCTCAAAATGAATAAAATCTATACATTATTATGCATATTGTGCGCATGCGTGTGTGCGAGCGCGCAGCAGCGCCTGACCGCGTTCCCCGGTGCGGAAGGCTACGGCAAGTTCGCTACTGGTGGTCGTGGTGGTAATGTCTACTACGTCACCCGTCTCGACGACTGCTCGGATGCCGACCTTGTGGAAGGAACCCTCCGTTGGGCGCTCCGTTCGGGCGATGATACACCACGAACCGTGCTTTTCAAGGTGTGCGGTACGATTGTGCTCACGTCCAAACTCAAGCTCGAGCACCCCAACGTGACCATCGCCGGCCAGACGGCTCCGGGTGGCGGTATATGCATCGCCGGCTGCAACATCTACGTCTGCAAGCCCAATGTAATTATCCGCCATATCCGTTTCCGTTCCGGCGACATCATGAAGAGCAACTACCCCTGCCTCGATGTGGAGAACACCAAGAACGTGATTATTGACCATTGCTCCATGACTTGGGCCGTGGAGGAGTGTCTCACCATGTACGATTGCGACTCCACCACTGTCCAATGGACCATCATCGGCGAGGGCCTCTATAGCGCCGGCCACAAGAAAGGCACACGCGCGTATGCCACTCAATGGGGTGGAGAACACGCCACTATGCACCATTGCCTTATCACCAATTGTTACAACCGCACGCCCCGCTTCAATGGTGTGCGCGATGAGTCGGATCTTGCCCACGGCCGTCACAACCACGATGCGCAGGTTGACAACGAATTTGTTAATAATGTCATTTTCAACTGGGGCAAAAACAACTCGCTCTACGGTGGCGAGAACGACACCACCAAAAACCGCGATTCGCTTGGCGTTCTGCAAGGCTATAGCCG
>JAGHUE010000190.1 GCA_018064985.1 Candidatus Colicola faecequi
AATCAGCACTGGCGCAATCAGATAGAGCTCCAAGATGAGATAAACACGAATCCCTATTGAATGAATTGAAAGTTAGCAATAAAGGTGGCGCAGCCGGAAAAAATATTCCTCGACAAACAGCCAGAAAGGCCACATGAGGAAGAGGCTGAGCGGGAAGAAAATGACATGGGAGACGATGCGGACGGAGTTGAGGAAGGCACGGTCGCGCACTTTCTTCCGGGCAATGAGGTCGGTGAGCCAGAGGGGGACGGTAAGAAGGAGGCAGAGGAGAAGGACCGGCGAGAGAAGGACCAGCAGCGGGGCCGTCAGCCATGCGGGCCAGCGCTTGGGGCGGACGCGGCTGAAGGGGGCGGGCGGATTGGCGAGGAGCGCACGGCTGCGGGATTCATACTGCTCGTCGTCGGGCACCCAGAGGAAGGTTTCGCGCATGCGTTCAGTCAGCTCGTCGCGGAGGGCCAGGATGAGCTGCGGGCGGTCGAGATCGGGATGCTCGGAGACGTAGGCCGTGATGTTGATAGGACGACCAATCTGCAACGTAAGCGAGTCCCAGAGATGGAAATAATCGGCATACTCAAGGCCCACAGGCACAATGTAGACGGGCTTTTCGGCGCCGAACGCATCGTTGGCCTGAAGGGCTATGCGGAAGATACCTTTGGAGAGCGGAAGGAGAGAGTGCTTGGTGCGATGCGTGCCTTCTGGCATGATGCAGAAAGGAACATCGTTGCGGAGCGTTTCGACCGCCAGGTTGATAGTCTCATCGTTGCGGCGGACCTCGTCTATGCCATCGCGGATGCGCCGGATAGGCATCATCTTGAGCCACGTAAGGAGCTTGCGCACGCGCGGCTTGCGGAAGATGTCGGCCCGTGCGGCAAACACTTTCGGCCGGGAATCCATGGCCAGAACAGCCAGCGCATCGCAAAGAGCATTGCAATGGTTGGGCGCATAGATGATGGCGCCATCCTGCGGAATGCGCTCAAGGCCAACGTATTGGAGCCTTCGATAAGAATGGCGGATAATGAAATCCACCCAAGGGCGATTGCGCTCATAAGTGCTGTTATGTTCGTAAACCTTCGGCATGTTGTAGCAGATGATTATATTGCTTAAAAGCAATAAACAAAGTGCAAAGATACGGTTTTTCCGTAATATATGCAAAAGAAACGCCTGTTTTTCAATTTTTTTACAGAATATTTGGCAGTTTGAAAAAAAAGCAGTACCTTTGTAGTCGGATTGTGAAAATCCGCTCAAAAAAAATGCAGCGCTGTTCGTATGACCAGATCCTGCAATGCTGTAATCGTTTAACTCTTTAATTCATCTACAACAATGTATTTGACCGCAGAAAAGAAAGCTGAGATCTTCGCTCAGTATGGCAAAGACGCCAAGAACACCGGCTCTGCAGAGAGCCAGATTGCACTCTTCACCTTCCGTATCAAGCACCTTACGGAGCACATGAAGAAGAACCACAAGGACGTAGGTACCGCTCGTGCACTTTCCGCACTCGTAGGTAAGCGTCGTTCTATGCTTGACTACCTGAAGGCTCAGGACATCGAGCGCTATCGTGCACTCATCAAGGCTCTTGGTATCCGTAAATAATCTCAGCAGACCTAAGAAGCAGACAGCCGACCCCAACGGGCCGGCTGTCTTTTTTATATTCAGCGGGAAAGAGAAAGGACTGCGGAGCGATAGTCTTGCAACGACCGGGATTTGCGGATGAGTTTGACGGCTTTATGACCGAAGAGCGGCTCCTGATACTCCCAGAAGGGGAGCATCTTCTGGAGGATCTGGGCATCGCCTCCCTCGAGCGTACGGCTATAATCGGCAAACACCCGCTCATGAATTTGCAGGACAGCCCTTCTGACCTCAGCCTCCGGAAGCGTGTGTCCGCTTTTTATTTCGGCAGCGAGCGTCGGCCGCGCCCACCACCCGCGGCCGATGCTCAAGCCGTGGCGCCCGGGCATGTCTTTGATTGCACCCTCGGCATCGGCAAGGGTCCGAAGGACCCCTTTGTCCACGACCGGGTGCTCCGACTGCTCCAGGAAACGCTGACAGGCAAGGAGGTCGACCGGACCTTTGTACTGCTGCTTGCCCAGACGGGGGTGGAGCGTAATGTGCGCGAGCGGCAGAGCGTTCAATACCGGAAGAAGCGCCAGCGACTCGTCGGCCGACTCAAGACCGAGGCGCATCTTGACGGAGAAAGAGAGACCGGGCGCCTCGGCTGCCAAGGCCGTCATTGCCTCACCTATTGCCTGAAGCCTATCGGGATGCGGGAGCAGCCCCGCGCCACGGCCGGCTCTCGTCTGCATCGGGAACGGGCAACCGAGATTGAAGTCGATATGCGTATAGCCTTGCGCCATGACCGCCCGTGTCAGCCGTTCGAACTCTTCCGCATCGGCCGCAATCACCTGGGGGATGAGGGGGCAAGGAAAGTCGAAAGATAAGTCGCGGAGGTCTTTCTTGCGGATTTCGCCTTTCTCAAGGCGGGCAAAAGGAGCATAATAAGCATCCACGCCGCCACACACCTCGTGATGCGCCTTGCGGTAAGGCGCTTCGGTGAAGCCCTGAAGCGGGGCGAAAAAGAGCAGCCCCTTTCCTGTCTGCTTTGCTGACATCCTTTCCCCTAAAGGGGCAAGGAGGGAGGGGGATGAGAGAGTATGCGCTGGTGGAATGTACATTTTATTTCTTGAGTTCAGCGGCCAGTTCGGGCGAGATGCTGTTGCCGAACTGCCGGCACACATCCTGCGCAAAGAGTTGGCCGGAAGAGATGAAGGATTCCAGGCCCCTATCCTGCCCTTCGGGCACCCTTTCCCCTATAAGGGCAACGGACTGCAACAACTGCTTCGGAGAACAGCTCATATTCTCTGCCATACGCGCGAGCGCATAGATGAAACCGGCATTGAAATTGTCACCGGCACCCACGGTAGAGAGCGTAGGAATCTGCGCCACCGGATAGTTCTCGCGGAGCGAGGGGGTACGCAGGTAAATGGAGTCAGCGCCCGAGGTGCAGATGAATATCGGGCAGAGCGGCCTGATGCGCTCCTCATAGAGCCGGTCGACAGCCTGCTCGGCCGACGGACCAAGCAACGACGGCATATCGTAGAGCAGCGAAAAATCTTCCGTGGAGCCACGAACGATAGTGGAAAGACGCATGTTCTCCTCGATATTTCCCATTACACGGGGAAGGTCGGCCCGATGCGGGGCGCGGAAATTCACGTCGTAATAAAGCGCAGCACCTGCGTCGTGGGCATCTCTCAACAAACGACCGACCACCTCGCGGATTGCGGGATTGACGGCGAAGAAGGAACCGAAGAGCACAATATCCTCTTTACCGAAAGAAGGGAGTTCCCCTCCAAGCGACACGCTAGCGTGGTCCTTGTAGAACTGGTAGCAGGCGTCGTTGCGCTCGTTGAGAAAAGCGAGCGAGATGTGCGATTTGACGCCCTCGCGGCGATAGACGAACCGATCGCTCACGCCGTTATCGCAAAGGTAACGGCAGGTGAGGTCGCCCACATGATCGGAGCCCGCTTCGGTAAGGATTGCGCACGGCAGTCCCGCACGTCCGAGCGAGATAATCGCGTTGAACGTGCTGCCGCCGGGCACAGACATCTGCGGTTGGTCGTTTTTGAAAATGATGTCGAGGACCGTTTCGCCTATTCCTATGATCATATGGCTTGATTTATTTCAGATTTTCGATAACAGCTTCCTCGATGCCGGCGCCGCGAAGGCCACGGGCGAGGATAGTACCGTCAGCACCGATCATCATAATCTCGGGAATGCCCTGAATGCCATAGGCATCGGAGCCCAGACGCTGCGCGTTGATGATCTGCGGATAAGGAATAGCGAGGCGATCGATAGCAGCAAGGGTAGCCTGCGGTTCGTCCCACGTAGCCACACCGACAACCTCCACGCCGGCAGCATGGTACTTGTTGTAGACCTCGATGAGGAACGGTATCTCGCGCTTGCAGGGACCACACCAGGAAGCCCAGAAATCGACGATGGTGAGCTTGCGACCGTTGCCGACGAAATCGGAAAGGCGAGTAGTGACGCCCTCATATTCTACTGCAAAATCAACGAACGGATGGCCGGCCGATGTAGAGACTTCCACCTCCCACACCTCAGCCACCTGCTGCATGAAAGCGGTGCTTCGGATGACGGGGGCGGCGTTTTCATACATATCAAAGGCCTCAGCGACAGGCAATTCGAATGCGAGATAATAGAGCATGATGCTACCGATGAGGTCGGTTTTGTGGTTGTCGTAAGCCTGACGGAGAGCCGCAACATATTCTTCTTCGGTCTGCACGTTGTCGAGCGAAAGGAAGATTTTGCTCACTTCCTCGGCCATCGGAGTGCCGGTGAGCTTATCGGAGGCCATATCGAGGTGCAACTGGCCTTCCTCGGCGAAGAGGAATTCCTTCATGTGGAGGGATGGGATGGAAAGCTGATACACTTCGGCAGGGTTGAGACCCGTGATCTGCATCTTGAACGCACCATCCTCAATAACAGCGGAGTCAACCGGCTGCGCTTCACCGAGTTGAGTAAGATAGACCATACCAACGGCAGCGGGATTGCCGTCAGCCGTAAGCGTGAGGCCCTGAGGCTTGCTGCAGGCAACTAAAGCGAGCGTTGCCAACGCGAAAAATAAGATTTTCTTCATATACGGATTGATTGATAAATTACAGGTATTTGCCGCGAAGCGACGAGGGAAGAAGCGAATGCATCCACCGGAGCTCGGGATTCTTGAGCACATATGCCATCACATCGCCGATGATCTCTTCGCCCCACATCTCGTATTTCTTTTTGCCGAAGGAACGGATTTTCATCAGTTGCTTCTTATTGACCGGCAGGGTGCGACAGATTTCTTTGATGCAATCGTTGCGTCCGAACTCCCAAGCAGGTACGCCCGCATCGGAAGCAAGCTGCTTGCGGCGCGCCATAAGCTGGCGGTACAACATCGGATTCGGCACGTCTTCTGACGACTGCTTGTCGGGGTTGGCCGACAGATGGATAGAGGGCACAGGATAGCGCTTGCGGACATCCTGATAGCGACGGATAGACGGGCCTGCGGCCATCTTCTGCATGAGATAGAGCTGGCGGGAGAGGTCGGAATAGAGGGCGTTGATCACCTCCTCGAAATCCTCGCGCGACTCCTTGTTGTCAGTCGTGCAAGGCGAAGAAAGCAACTTGTCGATCAGTTCGCCGAGCTTGGGGGCAAAATAGTCGGATGCGGCTTTCACGCGAACCGGAAGCGACATCCCGTCGGCCTGCTCCTGCCCGTTGCTCTCCTGCCAGATGATACGGCGGAGCTGGAGCTGGAAGCTGTCGGCTATCACCTGCAATCCTTCAAGCGCCCCTTTAAGCGCAAGCAGGAAAGCGGGCGTCTCGGCCGAATAGACCGCCTCCTTCGAACTGATACTGCGGAGCTGATCGGTCTTGCGAATCATCTCGCGGAAATCGAAGATACTGCAAAGGAGCATCGTAAGGTATTCGGTCTGCGCCATCGGGAGCGCATTCTCGATCTCGGGGAGTTGCGGTTGCCCGCCCACGTAACGAAGCACTTCCTGGGCGTTCGTCAGGGCCGATTCCGGAATCTTGCTCAAAAGAATGATACCCTCGAGCGTACGGCAACGGGAGAGCGCCACGTAGACCTGTCCGGCCGCAAAAGCATCGGCTGCATCAATCACGACATCGTCGAAAGTGAGCCCCTGCGACTTGTGGATAGTGATGGCCCAAGCCAGGCGGAGCGGAATCTGCGAGAAACTGCCGATAGTTTCCACATTGACCGTCTCATTCGTGCTTCCGGGTTCGTAGCGGAGATTGGTCCATTCCTCCGGTGTGACCTCAATCAGTTCACCATCGGACTCGACCGTCACTTTCTCGGCATCAAGCGAACGGATGACTGCGAGTTTGCCGTTGAAATAGCGCTTCTCGGGCGAGGAATCGTTCTTTACGAACATCACCCGCGCACCTTCCTTGAGCGCCAGCACCTCGTCGATGGGATACATCGACTCCGGGAAAGTGCCCATGACAGAAGCTTTATACGTATAGGTGCGGCCATCGAGCTTCAGAAGTTCCTCCTGATTGATGGAATCGACCTTCTGGTTGTGGGTGGAAAGGATGATATGATAGTCGTCTTCCGAAGGCTTGTATCCCGGCATATAACGGGCGTTGAGCATCTTGCGGGACTCCACGGAAAGGCAGTTGTTGCGCACCTCGTTGAGAATGGAGATAAACTGCTGATTGTCCTGACGGAAAACGTGATCAAGTTCGATATAAACAGGCGCCACTTCTTTGAAAACGCGGGCCTGAAAGAAATACGGGCCCTCGTAATAGGGGCGGAGAATGTCCCACTCGTACTGACGCGCCACGGGCGAGAGCTGGAAAAGATCGCCTATGAAAAGCATCTGCACACCGCCGAAGGGCAGATTGCGATGGCGATAATGGCGAAGAACGGCATCAATGGCATCCAGCAGATCGGCCCGTACCATAGAGATCTCGTCGATCACGAGCAGCTCCAGATTGCGGAGGACCTGTATGCGCTGCTTGCGCATCTGGATCTCACCGAAGAGCTGCGTACGAGCCTCCGGAGTAGGCAGGAAAAGCTGAGGAGGGAGCTGGAAAAACGAGTGGATAGTAGCACCTCCGGCATTGATAGCCGCCACACCCGTAGGCGCCACTACAGCCATCTGCTTGAGCGACTCCTCGGCCAGGCCACGAAGGAAAGTGGTCTTGCCCGTGCCGGCTTTGCCGGTAAGGAAAATACATCTATTGGTGTGGCGAGCATACGCGCCGGCAAGTTGATAAGCGTCCATTTTCAGCGATTAAGATTCAGGATTGGAAGAGATTACTTGAGCCATTTTCGGCCAGGCAAGCGAGAGATACAGCGCTCGAACCAGCAGATGCATCAGATAGCCGATATAGAGCGCATGAATGCCCACAAACGGAGAAAGACACACATAACCGGCAACGAATCCGCCCGCGGCCCAAGCCATGCAGTTGCGCACATGCTTGCCCGAAGCGGCACCGATGTACACACCGTCCCACATAAAAGCGAGCGCGGAGAAAAGAGGCATCAGCGCCAACCAGATATGAAATGGGGCAGCAGCAGTCTGCAGAGATGCATCGGACGTGAGAAGACCTATCATCGAACCGGCGCACAGATAATACACCGTCATGAAAACAACTCCCACACCTAATGCCCAGCAGAAAAGAATGCGGACGACCCGGTCTACCTCTTTGCTCCGGCACCAACCGCCTCCGGCCTGTGCACCGAGCTTGCCGGTAAGCGCCTCGCCTGCATACGCAAAACCGTCAACAAAGAACGAGAAAAGCATGAAGAGCTTCATGAAAATATTGCTCACAGCGAGCTCCTCGTCGCCATATTTCGATGCAATGGCCGTATATCCTACATACACCACCATAAAAAAGAGCGAACGGACGAAGAGATTGGCATTCAGCCGGAAGAAGCGTTTGTCGGAGAAAATTTCCTTCTTCGCGAAATGCATATGCCCACGGATGATGTCAGAATATTTTATCAGGACAATCATTCCGGCAGTCAGCAGGCCGCTGTATTGAGCGATGAGCGTTCCCCAAGCAACACCAATCGGACCGGCAGGACCGACCGCGAGCGCATAAGAAACCGCCATATTGACCACATTGACCACGATGTCGGTGATCATCGGCGCCACCGTATTCTGCATACCGATAAACCACCCTTTGAGCGCCATGAGCGAGAGAGTGGCAGGAGCGGCCCATATTCTCACGAAGAAATACCGGCGGGCAAAAGCAGCCACCTCCTGTGAACACGGCACACACCAGAGGACCAACGACACAAACAGCCATGATATCAGCCAGATAGCCAACGCTGCAACCACAGCCGTAGAAACCGACTGAGAAAGCAATTTCACCTCCCCTTCCCTGTCAGCACGGCCGAACGCCTGGGCCGTCAGTCCGGAAGTGCCCACACGCAGAAAACCGAAGTTCCAGTAAAGGAGGTCAAAAAGCATGGTGCCTACAGCTATACCGCCTATCACGGCAGCATCGGCTATATGCCCCAATATAGCAACATCCACGATCCCGACAAGCGGAATCGTGATGTTAGCCAAAATGCTCGGTACTGCCAGTTGCAATACCGAGCGATTGTATGATATCTTTTTATCAGAGACCAAGGTCTTTCTTCAGCTGCTCAACTACCACATCAGCCTTCGCATTGAAGTTGTCGTAGTCTTCGGTGCCGCGGAAACCTTCAACCGGCACCTCGATGTAGAACTTGATCTTCGGCTCTGTACCGGAAGGACGAACGGAAACCTTCAGACCGCTCTCGGTGAACCACTGGAGTACGTTGGAAGTTGCCGGCATCGGGAGCTCTTTCTCTACGCCGTCGACTACCTGCTTGAGGGTCTTATAGTCCTTCACAACGCGAACCTTCGAGCCGTTGAGCACCTTCGGAGCATTGGCACGGAAATCAGCCATCATCTGCTGAATCTCCTCTGCACCGGTCTTGCCCGGACGAACCACGTTGATGGTCGTTTCTTTCTGGAAACCGTATTCCTTGTAGATCGACATAAGCAGATCGTAGAGCGTCATACCGCGGTCCTTAGCCCAAGCTGCGATCTCGCAGATGAGGCAGATGGATGCTGGTGAATCCTTATCACGAACCTTATCATACGGCAGATAACCGAACGACTCCTCGCCGCCACCGATATACTTGCGCTTGCCTTCGAGCTCGCGGATGCGGTAAGCGATCCATTTGAAGCCGGTATATTCGTCGAAGCACTCTACGTTGTTCTTCTCAGCGATCTTGGCAACGAGTTCGGACGTAACGATGGTCTTCACTACGAAATCCGACGGGTTGAGCTGGCCGAGGGCTTTCTTGTTGCTGATCTGATACCAGTAGAACATCATAGCGGTCTGGTTGCCGTTGAGGATGGTCCACTCGCCCTTGTCGTTGCGGCAAACGATTGCCAGACGGTCGGCATCCGGGTCGGAAGCGATAACGAGGTCAGCGCCGAGCTTCGTACCGAGGTTCATACCCATGGTCATTGCCTCGGAGTTCTCCGGGTTCGGGCTCTTTACGGTCGGGAAATTGCCGTCGATGGACATCTGCTCGGGAACAACGTTGATGTTCTCGAAGCCCCAGCTGCGGAGTGCGAGCGGGATGATAACACGGCCGGTACCGTGGAGCGGAGTATAAACGATATTGAGGTCCTTCTGGCGGAGGATAACGTCCTGGTCGACCATTGCTTCCTTAACGGCTGCGATGTAATCCCAGTCCATATCGCCACCGATGATCTTGATCAGTTCGGGGTTGCCCTCGAGCTTCACGTCAGCCATCGTTACTTTAGCCACTTCAGCTACGATGTTCACGTCGTGCGGCTGGAGCACCTGGCTGCCGTCTTCCCAGTAAGCCTTGTAGCCGTTGTACTCCTTCGGGTTGTGCGATGCGGTGACGTTTACGCCGCCCTGGCACTTCAGATGACGGATTGCAAACGAAATTTCCGGAGTCGGACGGAGGCTCTCGAAGAGATAAACCTTGATGCCGTTAGCCGAGAACACGTCAGCAACGGTCTCTGCGAACATGCGGCCGTTGTTGCGGCAGTCGTGACCTACCACTACAGCCACCTGGCCGTTCTGGAGGTTCTCGAAGCCATTCTCCTTTGCCACCTTGTTCAGGTAGTTGGCATAGCCCTGAGTAGCCATTGCTACTACATACTTGTTCATACGGTTGGAGCCCGGGCCCATGATACCGCGAAGACCGCCGGTACCGAACTCGAGGTCACGGTAGAATGCGTCAATCAGCGGAGTCTTGTCCTCTGCTTCCATCATTGCTTTTACTTGTGCTTGAGTCTCAGCGTCGTACTGCGGGCCGAGCCACTCCTGCGCTTTCGCCATTACGGCTTGAAGTTCGTTGTCCATGATATATATTTTTTAAATGTTTTTGTTTTTGCTTTTTTGTGATTGCAAAGATAGTAAATAATTTTTGCTTAAGCAAATTATTCGGCGGAAAAATTTTCACTCGTACTTCTGGAACAGAAAATCGTTGTACGGATAGCGTTGGATGTGAATCTCTTTCACCCGATCATAGATCAGTTCGCGAAGCGCATCCACGTTTTCCTTTTTCTTGGCCGAAATGAAGATGCAATCCTTACCCATCTTCGCCATCCAGGTGCGCTCAAGCTCCTCGAGCGAGTAGTTTTCCCGACGCATCGGAGTGAGGTCATCCTCCGCCTTCGGAGTATACGTAAACGCATCTATCTTGTTGAATACCAGTATTTCCGGCTTCGGTTCCTGATACGTATGCACCTTATATTTCTTCGTATCGGCATTCGGGTCATACTTCTTCGGCTCGGCCTCCTGCTCTTTCTTCGAAACAGTCGTCTCCACGTCGCAAATCTCCTGAATCGTCTGCTCCACCACGTGATACTGCTCCTCGAAATTCGGGTGAGAAATATCCACCACGTGAATCAGCAGGTCGGCTTCACGTACCTCATCGAGCGTCGATTTGAAGCTCTCCACCAGGTTGTGCGGGAGCTTCCGGATAAAACCTACCGTATCGCTCAAAAGGAACGGCAGATTGTCCACCGTCACCTTTCTCACGGTCGTATCGAGCGTCGCAAACAGCTTGTTCTCTGCAAAAACGTCCGACTTCGACAACAGGTTCATCATCGTTGATTTACCCACGTTCGTATAGCCCACCAGCGCCACACGGACCATCTTGCCGCGGTTCTGCCGCTGGGTTGTCATCTGGCGGTCGATCTTCTTGATTTCCTCTCGCAGGAGGGCTATTCTGTTCTTGATCAATCGCTTATCGGCCTCTATCTGCGTCTCACCCGTACCACGGTTGGTGCCACCACCGCCTCGCTGGCGGTCCAAGTGGCTCCACATTCGCGTCAGTCGGGGGAGCATATACTCCAATCGGGCCATCTCCACCTGCGTCTTGGCAGAAGCCGTCTGTGCACGCTGTTCGAAAATCTGCAGGATGAGCATCGTTCGGTCGATAATCTGTACGCCCATCTCCCGCTCGATATTGCGGATCTGGCGGGGCGACAGTTCATCGTCGAAGATAACCACGTCGATATACGGCATTTTCTCCTTCTCCTCCTCGGTCATCGAGTCGGCAGCCGAGTGGCCTTTCTTGTGGATGAGGGCCGCTTCTTCGAGCGAACGCGCACCCGCTTCTGCCGCCTCTTTGGCCGTAGCCGGACGATAAAGCTTGTTACGCTCCTCTATCCACGCTTTGATTTCCGCGAGCTTGCCTTCGCCCACGTACGTATTCGTATTCGGCTTGTCCACGCGCTGAACGAAACGCTTCACAGGAATAATCTTGTTCGTGTCGGCCAGGAAAGCCAGCTCGTCAAGATACTCCTTCGTGCGTTCTTCCGGCTGCTGCGGGGTAATCACACCCACGAGCACAGCGTGCGCCTGGTACTCCTTTATTTCTATCATTTTGTCTTTTTTCTCTGCCATCTATGC
>JAGHUE010000180.1 GCA_018064985.1 Candidatus Colicola faecequi
GACTTACCCTTTTGATTATGCAGAGCAACGATAGCTATATTTTCTATCGTTCGTGGTGGGAGCTCCTCGGGGGCTTGGATCGTGAGACGCGTGACGAGGTGGTGTGTGCCATTAACGAGTACGTGTTTGAAGGTCGGATCCCCGAGGATATCTCCCCACTCGCAAGGGGTGTTTTCATGGGCATACGGATGAGTATTGACCTGGCAAAGCAGAAATACGAAAAGGTATGCGAGAAGCGCCGGGAGGCCGGCAAGAAGGGGGCGGCAACAACAAACAAACTACGCTGGGGAGAAAATCGGCAAATGTCGGCAAATGTCGACAAATGTCAGCAAACTTCAACAAAATCGACTGATAATGTAAATGATAATGATAATGATAATGACTTCCTATCGGAAGGTATAGATAATAAACCTTCTCCTATCGTAGAAGGTTCGTCAGACTGCGAGCAGTCCGACGCTCCATCTTCCGAAAAAATATCATTTGAAAACCTTATCAAGTTCTGGAACGAGAAGTTTGAAAAGCACGTAAACGTGCCCAAGCTCAAGCGCATAGACGGCCAACGACGCAAGCTCACAAAAGCGCGTATCAGCGAATACGGCAAGCAGGCTTTCGCCAACGCCATAGCCAACGCAGCCGCTTCAAGTTTCCTTACAGACGGCCAATTCCCATTCACTTACGATTGGTTTATCAAGCCGAACAACTTCCCCAAGGTCCTCGACGGCAACTACCGGGACACCGAGCCGGAGAACAAAGCCGGCCAACCACGAACGGTATCATTCGAAGAAGGGCGAGCCCGATACTATGACGGCGACCGCACACTCTTCTGGGCGGGCAAGGATGTCACGCACCAAGTAATAACAACCATGGAGGAGGCTATCCGATGCGGCCTACCGTATCAGCCCTTCCACGTATAACAAGACACAACAATGGCAGACAACAAGAAAATCATTCAGGACTATCTCAAGAAGGTAGCAGAGCAAGACCCGGTCTTCGCCGAGAAGCTTGCAGATCCGAACAAGAGTATCGACAAGTGCTTCGAGTACATCCGAAGCCAGGCAAGGCGCCAAGCCGTATCGGGCTGCGCCATGATAGAAGACAAAGTGGTCTTCGGGTGGGCGACACACTATTATTGCGAAGATAAGGTTGAAACACCCGTTTCTACGGCTTTGAAAATCAAAAAGGCAGAAACTCCCGAGCAGAAGCCGAAAGCCGCTAAAATCGAAGAAAAGCAGCCGAAGAAACGGTCATTCGTTCAACTCTCACTCTTTGAATGATATGAAAGCAGGAAACAAATTTGAGAGGTACGTAGAAACGCTGACCGGCAAGCTGAAGCCCATCACGCAGAGCGAGCAAGCCGAGGCGTTTCGCCGGACCTTCCCGAACGCCATCAAGATCAAGAACAAGACCACGCACGTCTGCCTGGAATGCGGCCACGAGTTCGAGAGCACCAAGGACCGGGGCACGGAGGTGTGTCCGCATTGCGGCAAAAGGGGTGAAGTCCTCAAAGGCCAACCGCAGAAAGAGCTCCGCTACTACGCCATCTTGGAGAAGGTGGAAGACCTGCAGGTGATCCGCTATTTCATTCTCAACAAGTGGTACTACAAAGGCATGGCGTATACCTTCACCCTCGGAGAGGTCGTTCAACGGTGGATCAGCCCCGACGGCAAGGAGGCTATCCGGGCGCTGCCTAAAAGGCCGTTCATCAACTGCTACACAGTAGCGTGGGCGTTCGGGCAGGAGATGAGCTTCAAGCGCATCCGGAATGTCAAATACTCCTACTACGCCACGGAGGAATACGACTACCCTGCAAAAGTAAAAGTGCGCTCCCTCATTCCCTATTTCAAACGCTATGGCTGGAAGAAGACCGGCCACACCCCCTACACCACGCTGTCGCTCCTGCTTCATTCTCCGCATCACGGCACGCTCTACGAGACCGGGCAGCTCGCTATCTTCGGGCACACAAGCGAAAGTTCTCTGAACCGACCGCATTACGGCGCCGCTCACGGCAAGAAAGTCTCCCTGTGGCAGATTGCAAAGGTATGCACCCGAAACGGCTGCATAATCAAAGATTTCGTTACCTGGCGCGATATTCTCGACAATCAGCAGGAGCGAGGCCGGGATATGCTCTCTCCGAAGTACGTCTGCGTCAGCCAGGGTGAGCTCAAGAAAATCCACGACCGACTGCTGAGGCAACGGCAGCAGAGGGAACGAATGGACCGCATAGCGAGAGGCGAGAACCTGATGAAGAACAAGAAGGAGCTCTCACTCGTAAACCGCGAGTACAAGCGGATGCACAAGAAGTACCTCGATATCTTCTTCGAAAGCGACGGTATTACCTTCCGGCCGCTGCAGAACGTGCAGGAGTTTTACGAAGAAGGAAAAGTCATGCATCACTGCGTATTCACCAACCGCTATTACACCAAGCCGGAGTCGCTCATCCTTACTGCCACGCGAGGAGATAAGCGCCTGGCAACGATAGAGGTTCAGAAACACCCATTCCGGATCCTGCAATGCTATGCGGAGCACGACAGCATTCCCAAGGAGAACAAGAAGCTCCGCACCATTATTGAAAAGAACGAGAAACTATTTCATATCAAAGCGTCATGAATAAAGAGCAGATATACGCGGCAAAGCAAGCCATTCAAATGCTCGTTGCAGCCTACTGCGACGTAGAGCAGACCCTCGACGAATTCGTGAACATCGACGAGGAGGAGCTGGCCGAGGGGGCGCCCGAATGGCACCCGGCAACCGACACACCCCCTGACGGCAGAAAGGTGGTAGTAATAACCAAATCGGGCTGCATGTATTTCGACTGCGCCATTAACGGCCGTCTGCTGCCGAATGTCAAATGGTGGCTCGAGCTGCCGGAAACACCCGAATAAAATGAAAAGCGACAACTGCAGGGCTACGCAATGCCCGTTCTATTACAGGTTCTCCGGCAAGGCTGCTTGCCAATACTACCGACCGAAGAAATTTATCAAACACATGGACGCATGTCCGAAAGCATAATATCAACCGAATAATAACCCCCAAAAACATCCACCATTATGGAAGCAAAAGAAATCTATGAGCTCATCGAGCGCACCAAGCAATCTATCAAAGACCTCACCCTGGAAGAAGCAGTCGTATTCTTCGAAGAACTTTTCCGAGAACAAAAGTTTACCGGTGTCCCGGCTCTTATCTTGGCACACACCTGCAAATCGATCGGTGCAAAGAAAGCCGTTGTAACCGCAAAAAAGGACAGCTGCAGTCTGGAATTCATTGCTCCGAGGAACGGGGCACTCAAACTCGATAAACCGGAAGAGCATGAAAAATAAATTATTGAGAATTGTTCGGCAAAATGCTCATGAATTAGTACACTTGGATAGCGTATCTTGGTCATGGAATGCGTTTAGAATAACAGGGCATTCGTGGACGATAGGATACGCAACAGCAGAAGCAAGAGATTTGTACGGAGATATCATGCAATACGGAATGACCGAAGATGTATTTGATCGAAAAGTTGCGAATAGATATTGGCGGCTTAATCGACAGAGGTACCTTGATAAGTATAGAAAAGGAGGTAAGAAATGAAAAAGATAATGTTCAATGACAAGTACGGACTTACGGAAGCTGTGCTTGAAGGAAGAAAGACGCAGACGAGACGAGTAATAAATTTAACCGACACGGATAAAGAGTATCTCGACACCGCATTTGATTGGGATTTGCGTGAGTCTGTAATAATAGGCCGATACGCAAAATACAAGATTGGCGAGGTGGTAGCCGTTGCACAAAGTTACAAGGACATTGTGACCGAAGCACATAACCGTGGTTATAGGGAAGTTATGATGTCAAGTCGTACAGGTAGGACAATCTTTGTTAATGAAAAGACCAAAGGTTGGAATAACAAGATGTTCGTGCGCTCAAATATGTGTTTCCACCATATCCGCATTACCAATATCCGTGTGGAGCGACTGAAATTCATTCGCGATGAGGATTGCTTGAAGGAAGGAATACATAAAGTGAATTATGATACATTTGTTGTTGATGGTATCAATGTGTATGACGATGGAAAAGAAGACGGACACTATTTGTTTGATACTCCACGCGAAGCCTACGCAGTTCTCATTGACAAGGTAAGTGGCAAAGGTACGTGGGAGTCAAATCCGTGGGTATTCGTTTACGATTTTGAATTAGTAGATTGATATGAAAACAATTGAAGAAAGAGCGTCGAAGTACGCCAATAAGTACGCCTGCGGAGGCTGCATCAAAGAGGGCTCTTGCGATGAGCTCACCTGCAAACTGCGAGAGCAAAAGAAGGCACATTACCTGAATATAGCTAAAGAACTGCTCGAGGATCATCTGACAGCCTTCGAACGTTTTCTCGATAAGTATAACCTGCTCCAGAGCTACGGCCACGCCAACGCCTGGAAGCGCTTTGTAAAAGATATGAAAGGCGAAGATGGACTACAGTGAAGAATATCGCGAGGCTGCACGAGAAGAAGCAGCGTATGAGAATTGGGCAGAGCTCTTTGAAGATAGGCAATAATGAAGAGAGTTGAGTTCAAGAAAATGGCGAGGGAACTCGGGTACGACCATTTCGACCTCGGCATGGATTGCGTCTTCGCCTACAACCATTTCGGCGGAAGCCTGGCATGGTTTCAGGATACCCGGAAAGATTTCTACATGCACAAACCAAAAAAGAAGAAACAAAAATAGCCGTATAGAGCTGACAATATCGGGAAAGGCCTTACCGAAGAACAGAGGCCATAAATCATTCATCAATAAACAACACCACACATGGAAACTTTTATCTACCAAAATCTCACCCCGGAGCAGAGAAAAGAAATGCTCGAAAAAACCGCCAACGGCCGCGAACGTCTGACCTACATGCGCAACCTTACCGAAGCCGAGATTGAGAGCGAGTCGCGCAAGCTCGCAAGGCTTTGCAAGGAACGTAACGATCTGGAGCAGGAGAAAGCCGATATGAACCGAGAGTACGCGGACAAGATCAAAAGCGTAAAAGCCTCTATTGATGGGCATGCGAAAATGCTTAACGATGGCCACAAAGAGGAAATAGGTATCTGCTATAAGTTCGTGAACATCGATGCTCGAGAGGTGGGCTTCTATAATGCAGCCGGCGAGCTGGTACGCAGCCGTGAGCTCTTGGATCAGGACCTGCAGATGGATATGTTCAACAACAATGGCACTGCCGGACCGGTAGCGGCACTCCCAAAATCGGAGAACGATTACGAAGAAGCCGTGATTGTCAGCGAGGAGGAGGACGAAGAAGATCCGGACGAACCGGAGCTCCCATGGAATAATGATTGATGCGAAACGCGCCACGGACATCTTCTCCAAGCTCATGACCAAGCATCCTATCTCAGACGAGGAGCGCCGGGAGCTGGAGGAGTATGCCGAGAGAATGAAACCTCGAGAGCCGGACGGCGAGGCTAAAGAAACGCCCGGAACATAAGTTTTTAATGTTTTCCGTCATTGTTGGCAGGTTGCACGAGAGTGTGGCCTGCCTTTTTGCTACCTGGAGATTGCAAAAATAAAAAAATACGAAAAATCATAGTAAAAATCATTGAAAAAGTTGCATAATACGAAAAAATGTAGTAACTTTGCATCGGCTTTTAGGAAGGAGGTGTATTTATTGAAACTAACCGAAAAGGAACAAGATTTGATAGAGGCCATTCGAAACTTCAAGGCCTCAAAGGGTAGGATGAACCACCCGGAAGACCAAGAGTGGTACATCAACCAATTGCTCGCCGACCTAATGGGTCTGTAATGAAAGGAGTTC
>JAGHUE010000075.1 GCA_018064985.1 Candidatus Colicola faecequi
GGGTATAATAAGAGCGGGAAAGACATCACAGCCTACCCCGCTCTGCGTTTCAGAATTCCTTATCAATCAAGTAGTTGTTGCGCTCCTGCGAGTTGCGGATAATCAGTTCTCCGAGGAAACCTGCAAGGAAGAGCATGCAGCCCAGCACCATTGCCAGTATAGCGATGTGGAACCACGGACTGTTGGCAATCAGCATGGCCCGTACGCCCGAGCAAAGCGCCCAGATCTTGTGGATAGCCAGCCCAAGCACCACGAAGAAACCGATGATGAACGAGAGCGAACCGATCAGACCGAAGAAGTGCATCGGCTGCTTGCCGAACTTCGAAAGGAACCAGAGGGTCATCAGGTCGAGATAGCCGTTCACGAAGCGGTTGAGTCCGAATTTCGACACGCCGAACTCACGTTTGCGATGCTGCACCACTTTCTCACCGATGCGGGTGAAACCTGCGTTCTTAGCCAGGTAAGGGATATAGCGGTGCATTTCGCCGAACACCTCAATGTTCTTCACTACCTCTTTGCGGTAGGCCTTCAGGCCGCAGTTCATGTCGTGCAGCTTCAGGCCGGTCACCTTGCGGGCAGTGGCGTTGTAGAGCTTTGAGGGCAGGTTCTTCGTCAGGGCGTTGTCGTATCGCTTCTGCTTCCAGCCGCTCACGAGGTCGTAGCCTTCTTCCATCACCATGCGGTAGAGCTCCGGCACTTCGTCGGGACTGTCCTGCAGGTCGGCATCCATCGTCACTACCACATCGCCTTCAGCGGCCTTGAAGCCGCAGTAGAGCGCAGCGCTCTTGCCGTAGTTGTGGCGGAACTCGATGCCGTGTACCACCTCCGGTGCCTTGGCACGGAGCTCCTCAATCACCTTCCACGAGTCGTCCGTAGAGCCATCGTTCACGAAGATGACCTCGTGCTCGAACTTATGTTCGTTCATTACTCGCTCTATCCACTCGAAAAGCGACGGGAGCGATTCCGCTTCGTTGTAAAGCGGCACAATGATACTGATATCCATATCCGTTTCTGTTCTTTACTTTTTTTCCAAATCGTTGCGTTCGTCATCGTTGCCGCCCCGGCCTCGCTTGCCGCCGAAGGGATAGATGAACCGCGCTTTTCTGCGTTTTACGATGAGTGCCAGAATAAGGCCCCAGAACGTGCCCTTGAAGAGGTCGATCATGATGTAGTACATCGTGAAGCGGATGGGCGTGAGAATCGCCTGCAGCACGCTCGACACCTCATCCATGCTCATCTTCAGCCCCTCTTTTTTCAGCTCTTCCATCATCAGCATCGAACTGTCGTAAAGCTTCGGAAGGAACTCGGGGTTGAGCCACTGAAGGTAGGCAAATCTGATTACGGAGGCTACAAGCGACGAGCACACATACAACCAGAGAATATACGAATAGGCTGCAAAGTACGTAATCTGCCCGCCCCACTCCGTCTCTTTGTAATGCTGAGCCGCGCGATAGACGCCATATATGACATAAAACGTCACAAAACTGGCAAGCACCCCCATGCCTTGCGCATCGAGGATAAACGTAAGCGCGAACCACACGCCCATCTCAAGGCCCATCAGCATGGCGTGGTTCAGCGGATTCGGTCGTATTTGCATGTTCTCGTTCATATAGCTCTATTCCGCCATCATAGTAAAACTATGCAAAGATAGTTCATTTTTCCCGAACAAGCAAACAAAAAACTCCTTTTTTTGCAAAAAATTTGGCAATCTGCAAAAAAAATAGTAATTTTGCACCGATTTCAAGAAAATATCGCGTAAGGTATTAGATTAAGCGACTGTTTTATGGCAAAAATCGATCTCGAGTTCGAGCAGAAAAAGCTGTGGGAGATGAACAGCATCTGGGATGTACTTACTTTCGAAGAGAAGGAGTACGTCTCCCATCAGGTAGAAATCTGCCAGTTCAAAAAGAACGAAATCATACACCACGAAGGCGATGTGCCTACGCACATTATGATGCTCGGTGACGGCAAGCTCCGGGTATACAAAGAGGGAGTCGGGAATAAGCAGCAGATTATCCGCATGCTTAAGCCCTACGACTTTTTTGCGTATCGCGCCGTGATTGCCGACGAGTGCTACAACACCGCCGTGAGCGCTTTCGAAAACTCCATCGTGTACAAAATCCCGCGCGACGTTTTCATGCAGATCATCCGCGAGAACCACAAGTTCTGCTACCTCTTCATGATTGAAATGGCCAAAGACTTGGGCCGCTCCGACGCCAAGGTGGTCAACCTTACGCAGAAGCACATCCGCGGTCGTCTGGCCGAAGCGCTTCTCACCCTCAAGCAGAATTACGGCCTCGACGAAGATGGCGCAACCATTTCCATGTACATGTCGCGCGAAGACCTCGCCAACCTCTCCAACATGACTACGGCCAACGCCATCCGCACGCTCTCGCAGTTTGCCCAGGAGGGTATCATCTCGATCGACGGACGCAAGATTAAGATCCTCGACGAAGATGAACTTACCAAAACCAGCCGCATCGGCTGATTGACCCCGTCTCTGCTGACACACACAATATTATACTCTCAAAAGCTGCCCCACCCGGGCGGCTTTTTTTGCGCCATCTTCCGCCCGGGAAATTCTGCTTTGCCCGGCCACGACACAAAAATATCCCGACCGTTTCCGGCCGGGATATTTCCGTGTATAGCGCTGATTATCAGAGCTCTTTCTTCACCTCCACAGTCTCGAACGACTCGATGATATCGTGCTCGAGCAAGTCGTTGAACGAGCGGATGTTCAAGCCGCATTCCTGATTGGTGTTCATCTCCTTCACATCGTCTTTCTCGTGCTTGAGCGAAGCGAGTTCGCCCGTGTGGATCACGATGCCGTCGCGAATGACGCGTACCTTGTTGCCGCGCTTGACTTTACCCTCACGCACTACGCAACCTGCAATCGTACCCACCTTCGAGATGCGGAACGTCTGGAGCACTTCGAGCGTACCGGTCACTTCCTCCTTTACTTCCGGAGCAAGCATACCTTCCATAGCGGCCTTCACCTCCTCGATAGCGTCGTAGATGATCGAGTAGATACGGATATCCACTTCTTCGCTCTCGGCCATCTTCTTGGCCGAACCGGTAGGACGTACGTTGAAGCCGATAATGATGGCGTCGGAAGCGGCAGCCAGCATTACGTCGGAATCCGAAATAGCACCTACTGCCTTGTGGATCACGTTCACCTGGATATTCTCCGTAGAGAGCTTGATCATAGAGTCGGCAATAGCCTCGGTAGAACCGTCCACGTCGGCCTTGATGATAAGGTTGAGCTCCTTGAAGTCGCCGATAGCCAAGCGACGTCCGATCTCTTCCAGACCCACGTGCTTCTTGGTGCGGATAGCCTGCTCACGCTGCAACTGCTCGCGCTTGTTGGCAATCTCGCGGGCTTCCTGTTCCGTGCTCATCACGTTAAACTCGTCGCCTGCCTGCGGAGCGCCGTTCAAGCCGAGGATTACTGCCGGTTCGCCCGGAAGAGCTTCCTGGATGCGCTGGTTGCGCTCGTTGAACATCGCCTTGATGCGGCCGTGATACGTACCGGCCAATACGATATCGCCCATGTGAAGCGTACCGTCGGAAACGAGGATGGTAGCTACATAACCGCGGCCCTTGTCCAATGTAGATTCGATGATCGAACCCTTTGCACGGCGCTTCGGGTTGGCCTTCAGTTCGAGCATCTCTGCCTCGAGAAGCACTTTCTCAAGCAGTTCGAATACACCTTCGCCCTTCTTGGCGGAGATGTCCTGGCTCTGATAGGTGCCGCCCCACTCCTCTACGAGGAGATTCATGTTGGCCAGCTCTTCCTTGATCTTGTCGGGGTTAGCGCCCGGCTTATCGCATTTGTTGATAGCGAAAATCATCGGTACACCGGCAGCCTGCGCATGCGAAATAGCCTCGCGCGTCTGCGGCATCACGCCGTCGTCGGCTGCTACGATAATGATAGCTATATCAGTAACTTTCGCACCGCGGGCACGCATAGCCGTGAAGGCCTCGTGGCCCGGCGTATCAAGGAACGTGATCTTCTGGCCGTTCTTCAGCGTTACGTTGTACGCACCGATGTGCTGCGTAATACCGCCTGCCTCGCCGGCAATCACGTTGGTATTGCGGATATGGTCGAGGAGCGAAGTCTTACCGTGGTCAACGTGACCCATGACCGTAACGATCGGAGCACGCGGCTCCAGGTCATCCTCGGTAAACTCGTCGGAGTCGTCGGGGATGTTCTCCACTACTTCTGCCGATACGTACTGCGTCTGGAAGCCGAACTCTTCTGCCACGATGTTGATCGTCTCAGCGTCGAGGCGCTGGTTGATTGATACCATGATACCGAGCGACATGCACGTACCGATAATCTTCGTTACCGGCAGGTTCATCATTACGGCAAGGTCATTGGCCGTTACGAACTCGGTCAGCTTCAGCACCTTGCTCTGCAATGCTTCTTCTGCGCGTTCTTCGTCCATGCGGTTGCGGATCTGCTCACGCTTCTCCTTGCGGTACTTCGAGGCGTTGGTCTTACCCTTGCCGCCCTGCAGACGTGCAATCGTATCCTTTATCTGCTGCTGTACTTCAGCTTCATCCACCTCGGCGCGAACCGGCTTCTTCTGGCCGTTCTTGTTCTTGCCTTTCTGGTTCTTTACGTCGTTCACATCTACCTTGCCCTGCTTGATGCGTTCGCGCTTGCGCTTCTCGCCGTCGCCCGGCTGACCGCCCTGTTGCTGGCGGTTCTGCTGTGCGTTGGCCTTGCGCTGCTCTACGGCTGCCTGGCGGCGCTCTTCGCGCTCTTTCTTCTTCTCTTCCTTCGTCTTCTGCTTCGGATGAGTCGACTGGTTGATGGCGTTCAGGTCGATCTTGCCTACTACCACGGGCGTCTTCTTCAGTTGCGGAGTACCCAGCGTGAACACCTCTTCCTTCGGCGCTGCAACCGGCTCAGCCACTGCATGTTTCGGAGTTTTCACTACGGGTTCCGGCTGCTTGACCGGCTCTTCCGCTACGGGTTCG
>JAGHUE010000116.1 GCA_018064985.1 Candidatus Colicola faecequi
CGATATCGGCCAACGGGAAGGTGTTGAACTTCAAGATTGGCGCAAAAGTGATGAACCGCGGACCTTGCGGGAAGCACGAATCCACGATGCGCTGGTTTTCAAAGTCATACGTAGAAGCAACCCGTCTGAGCGACGGCATCTTTTCGCAGTCGGCTATGCTCAGCCGGCAGATGTTCACGCCGTCGTCGGCCGACGAGCGGAACTGTTCCGGACGCATATCCAGCGCCATCACCTGCTGCTGCGTGTCGCGCATAGTCAGTTCGGGCGTACTTGTCTGCAATACGTGGTTGGGATATTTGGGCGAGAAGCGCAGCACCTGGTTGCCCTCCACTACGGCTTTACCCAAGCCGAGGGCCACCTTCACTATGCCGTCTTCCGGCTTCTCGTAACCTACGGGATAGAAGTTTACGGAGCGCGCCACGCCCGAGATTGTAGGCATGAAATAGCCGCATTGTTCCGAACCGCACACTTCCTGCAACACCACGGCCATCCGCTCCTCGGAAAGCACGTTGCCCGACGAAGTGATGTATCCCCTCGACGAGGCGAAGTAAACCGAAGCATAGACCTGCTTGATTGCCTTTGTAAGCATTCTCAAGCGCTGGTCGGCATTGTCGGTATAAGGTATCATGTAGGTGCTGTATACACCTGCAAACGGCTGATAATAAGAGTCTTCGAGCTTCGATGAAGAACGGATTGCAATCGGCACATGTACTACCGACAGATATTGCCGGAGCGCATCTATCAGGTCCTGCGGCAGCGTGCTGGCGATGAATTCGGCTAGAATCTCCTGGTCGCTCAGTTCGGCATTGATCACGTATTGCAGGCCGTTGTCTACGATAAACCGGTCGAAATACTCGGCCGTGATGGCGAACGTGCGCGGCACCATCACCCTGACGCCCTCCCAATGCTTGTAGAGGTCGTGCTTGAGCAGCACGTGGTTGAGAAATGCCAGACCTCTCGCCTTGCCGCCGAGCGACGACGAGCCCAGTCGGGCAAACCATATCGTGTCGTTATACGTAGCCGGGTCGAAGCGCGCCACTACGCCGAGCGCCTGGTGTATACGGTAGTCGTGCACCATGTCGGCTATCACTTTGCGCTGGGTAAGCACCTGCTCTTCGCTTGTCGTGTTCATCTCCTTCACCTTGCGGCCCAGTTCGAAGAGGCCGCGGCCGAAGAGCCATTTCGACATGTAGTTGTTTCTCGACAGGCGCAGATAGGCGGCCGGAGGAAGCGAACCTACCAGGTGTTCGAAGCCGCAGAGGTCGTTGGCGCGGGCAATCTCCTGCCCCGTCTGCGGGTCGATGGCAATAAAGGGGCCGAAACCGAATTCGCGACCGATATACTCCGATACCTCGCGGGTAAGCGTCTTCGATTTCTTTACCACGAAACCGGCCCCGATGCGCTCTGCCACCTCGCGCATCTCCTCCTGCGACGATTGCATCAGGATAGGCATCGTCGGATTGTCCTGCCTGATCCACTCGCAGAGCCGAATTCCGGCATGGAGGTCTTCCGTTTCGGGTAAATCGTTTTTGTGCATTACGAAACCTACGTCGGAAATCACGCCTATCAGGTTTTTCTTGTAGCGTGAATAGAGTTCCTCGGCCTCGTCGTAGCACGTAGCCATCAGTACTTTCGGTCGAGAGCGCTTTCTCAGAAGCTGCTGCTTCTCGTTGAGCGCCTCGCGGATGGCGGCATTGTTCTGCTGAAGGATCAGCGTATAAAGCACCGGCAGATAGGTGCTGTAGTAGCGGACCGAATCTTCCACGAGGAGGATCGCTCTCACGCCCTCCTCGAGGATATCATGGTCGGCATTCATCTTGTCCTCAATCAGCTTGATGATAGCGATGATCAGGTCGGATGAAGAGTTCCAGCAGAAGAAATAATCGATGGCAGGACAGTCGCGCAGGTTGAGCCGGCTCAGCAGCTCGCGCGAGAACGACGACAGCAGCACGAACGGCGTGTGGGGCAAGTATTTCTTGGTCTCCACCGCAAAGTCGGTCACACCGGCCTGGCCGGCGCTGTACATCGTTATGATCAGGTCGAACTCCTCGCCTTCGCGCAGCAGTTCGAGCGCATCAAGAAGCGACTCTGCGCGAACGATAGCCGGCGGATTCGAGAGGTTCAGTTCGTAGTATTCCTGCTGAATCTGCACCTCTATCCTGCCGTCTTCGGCCAGCGCAAAGTTGTCGTAGTTGTTGCACACGAGCAGAATCCGTCGGATTCGCCGCGCCATCATTTCGTGTTGATGTGTTTCGTTCATTGATTTACTGCTTGTTGTCCGCTGCCGGCAAAAGGGTATTTTTCTTATACGATACCCTGCTCTGCCATCGCATTGGCTACCTTGATGAAGCCAGCGATATTGGCGCCTTTCACGTAGTTGATATAGCCGTCTTCTTCGGTGCCGTATTTGAGGCAGGCCTCGTGAATATCGGCCATGATACGGTGCAGATGCTCATCTACTTCCTCTGCCGTCCAGCGCTGACGGATGGAGTTCTGTGTCATCTCCAGTCCGCTGGTAGCCACACCGCCGGCGTTGCTTGCCTTGCCCGGGCTGTAAAGAATCTTGGCCTCCTGGAAAAGGGCAATTGCATCCGGGGTCGTAGGCATGTTGGCGCCCTCGCACACGCACGTGCAACCGTTCTCCAGCAGATGTTTCGCATCATCGAGTTCGATCTCGTTCTGCGTTGCGCACGGCATGGCTATGTCGCATGCGATGCGCCAGGGGCGTTCGCCCTCGTAGTATTGTGCGTTCGGATACTTCTCAGCATACTCGCGAATGCGCCCGCGACGTACGTTCTTAAGCATCATTACGTAGTTCACTTTCTCTTCGTCCAATCCGTCCGGATCATACACGAAGCCGTTCGAATCCGACAGCGTAAGCACCTTCGCGCCGAGTCGCATCGCTTTCTGTGCCGCATACTGGGCTACGTTGCCCGAACCGGAAATGCATACGCGCTTGCCTTCAAACGACTCGCCTCTCGTGCCGAGCATTGCCTGAGCGAAATAGCAGGCGCCGTAGCCCGTAGCTTCCGGACGGAGGCGGCTGCCGCCCCAATACTGACCTTTGCCGGTAAGCGTGCCCGTCCATTCGTCGCGGATGCGCTTGTACTGGCCGAAAAGGAAACCGATTTCTCGGCCGCCTACGCCGATGTCGCCGGCCGGTACGTCCGTATCCTGACCGATATGGCGCTGCAGCTCCGTCATGAAGCTCTGGCAGAAACGCATCACTTCAGCATCCGACTTGCCGCGCGGGGAGAAATCCGAACCGCCCTTTGCGCCACCCATCGGCAGCGTGGTGAGCGAGTTTTTGAAGGTTTGTTCGAAAGCAAGAAATTTCATGATGCTCAGGTTTACGCTCGAATGAAAACGGATGCCGCCTTTATACGGACCGATTGCCGAATTCATCTGCACGCGGAAACCGCGGTTGAT
>JAGHUE010000011.1 GCA_018064985.1 Candidatus Colicola faecequi
GTCGGAAGCGTGAACGATATTCTGCTGACCGCTCATCGAATAATCGCCGCGGATAGTGCCCGGAAGAGCCTTGCGACCGTTGGTCGGACCGGCCATCTGGCGAACCACTTCAATTGCGTCTACGCCTTCAAGTGCAAGCGCGATTACCGGGGTTGCAGACATCGAAGCGCAAAGTCCGGGGAAGAACGGGCGGCCAACCAGGTGAGCATAATGCTCTGCCAGAATCTTGTCGTCGAGTTGCATCATTTTCATACCTGCAATGCGAAGACCCTTCTTTTCAAAACGAGATACGATTTCGCCGATAAGTGCACGCTGTACGGTGCAGGGCTTGAGGAGTACGAGTGTTTTTTCTAATGCCATAATAGTTTTAATTTTAAGGGTTGATATTGTTTGTTTTAGAGTTGAATAAATGCCTTGGGCATATGCATGCCGCCAACGAAAAGCTTGTTCGTCTTGCAATAGTCGAGCAGTTGCTTACGGCTTTGGATAGCGGAATCTTTGTCCATGTCGAATCGTGCGCAATATTCCGGGTGTTCCTTTTGCAAATCCCATCCGTGAACTGCATCGCCTATAATCATTACGTTGCCATATTGGAATGCCATATGGCCGGGAGTATGTCCGGGAACTGCAATCGCTTTTATGCCGAGCGGCAGAAGGTCTTCTTCGTTGAACGTTACAATCCGTCCTGCGTATGCTTTGAGTACAGCTTGTTGCAGCTGGTTTTCTTCCTTGTTCCAAAACTCATATTCGTCTACTGAGATGCACAAATCTGCCTGCTTGAAAACCGGTTCGCCTTCGCTCAGCAGACCGCCAATATGATCGCCATGCATGTGCGTGATGAGAATCTGCTTGATAGTGTCCGGTTCCAGTCCGAGTTCCTGCATGTTCTGCAGCAATTGCCCGTGTCCCATCTCGCCAAGTCCGGCATCGATGAGCACGTAGTAGTTGTCTTTGCATACAATATACGTGCGGATTGACGATTCTATTCCTTCTTCCAATCCAAGCATTTGTATTACCGAATCAGGAGCATCGAACAGATCTGCCGGATGCTTCTTGTCGCCTTCGTTGTCCTGAAGGCCGTATACCGTACCATCCTGCGTCTGTACGAAAGAGATACGTTCGGAATAGTCTTCCACTTTGTTTTTGCAGGCTGTCAATACCAATGCAGCCATGCAGGCTGCGAGAATCGATTTCTTCATATTGTTCAATATACTTTGTTGCCTTTGGTGTCCACCAGATAATACATAGATGAGCGCACTACGCGGAAATAACCGCCGGGAATAAGTTCGGGTTCTTTATCCGAGTAGCATCCCGATACTTTCTCCCCGTCGGGATTGACGATGTAGTAGCGTCCGCCCTGATATACGGCATAATAGCCGTTCCAGTAAAGAATAATGGGTTTGTCGGAATAAACGTTTCCGATTCGCCTGCCCGTTTCGTTGAGCAGGTAATACATGTTGCCCCGTCTGACGCAGATACATTTGTTCCATAATACGGTCAACTCGTCTGCCCATGCGTCCGTATTCCGACCCTGTGCGTCATACAAATACAGTCGTCCTCCTCTGTCTACCACATATTGTCCGGTATGTTCCAGGCGCACTTTGTCGCCCATAAGTAGGCTCTGCCCGTTGCGGTAGATATACACATGGCCGCTTTTCAGGCGCACGTAGTCGCCGTTCCAGAGACCCTGATATTCTTCCTTGCATTCTACCGTGGAGCGAATCACCACACGATGATCATAGTCATACAGGAATTCATATCCCGGCTCGCCATATGTCTGTGCTTGCATCAAAGATGCCAGCGCCAATCCGATGATAATCAACAGTTTTTTCATGATTCCACTTACTTCTTGATATCAAACTTCAGGCTTGGATAACCTTTCTTCAAATACGTTACGGCTCCGTCAATGCCGCTTCCTCCGCTGGTGCAGAAGAGGTGGATAGGTTTGCCCTCGAGCATCTCTACGTTGTTCTCGAGCCATGAGTCGATGATTCTCGGACAGATGCCCCACCATATCGGGAAACCGAGATACACCTCTTCATACGGCATGATGTTCGTGCACATCTTTATCATTGGGCGCTCTTCCGGATCGGCCATCTCGAGCGACGAACGGCTCTGCTTGTTGCGCCAGTCCAGATCGGCATCCGTATACGGTTCTGCCGGTACAATCTCCCACAGAGCCGCATCCTTGTCCTTCGCAATCTCCTTAGCCAGTTTGGCTGTAGTACCGGTGGCGGAGAAATATACCACGATACACTTCTTTTCGGCCATCATTCCGAGGGCCGTAAGCAGCATGATTGCTGCCAGCGTCAGTCTTTTCATAGTGTGCTTACTGTTTGTCGATGGTTGCACGAATCTGTTCCGAAGAAGGAGCGAATACGTGGTTGAACAATCCTACGGTTACCATCTGCAGTTCCGAACCATCAAGCGGACGGAGATAGCCAACCGAGCAAACGAAATAATTTTCCGTGTACAGACGGCTGTCTACCAGATTGTCTACCATGTAGCCGCCCAGCATACCGCCGATCAATACGGCCAAATCCGACTGCTGAGCCGAACCCAGTTCTTCGTCTACAACTCCCTGAGCAGCTGCCTTGAATGCCGCTTTGTGTTCTTCTGTTCCCGGACATGTCATGATCATTACCACAGCAATTCCGATGAAAACGAGTAATGTAATTCCAAGTTTTTTCATATCGTTTCTTTTATTTGTAAATCAATGTGTTATAAGCTTTCTATTTTCGCTTTCCACTGCTCTACCGTCAGCCGTATCGGTTCGCCCATTCGGAGCGGATAGTTCTCTGCACCATGGCCAAACGGTTGCTCCGAGCAGATGGGAATCTGCATCTCGCCGAAGAACTGGCGGAACATCATTTCATATACTGATTCGAATGCCCCGCCTCTCGAATCGCCCAGATAGCACGTACCCGGAGTGAAGTCGGTCCAATCGCCCAATATCAGGCCCTGCATCTTGTCCAACACGCCCATATGCTGCAGCAAGGTAATCGATCTGTGTGCGCTCTGAAACGAATCATCCACGTCTTCCAGCAGCAGGATGAACGGCTCGTCGGTCTTGGTGCAGTCATATGCCGTATTGAGTGTGGCCGTCAGAGTGGCAAGATTGCCGCCTATCAGTCTTCCTTCGGCCATACCGTCATGATGATATTTCCCTGCCGGGAATTCATAGTTGGGCATCTGGCCCATCATCACCTGTTTCTGCATCGTAGCACAATCCTCAGGCAGGTCCATGAATGTGGCGCTCATAGAGCTGTGGATACTGGGCAAACCGAGAGTAGTCCAAGCTGCATGATAAACCGTAATGTCCGAATAACCGATAATGGGCTTCGGGTGCCTGCGAATGCTGTCGAGCGGCAGCATGTCCATCACTTCGGTAGCTGCATAGCCGCCTCGAATGCAATAGATAGCTCTGATTGACGGGTCCTGAAGCGCCCACAGGAGATCATCATAGCAATCTTGTAGCGTGCGGTCCGTCCGTACGGCATGTTGCCCTGCTACCGGCACGAATCCCCATTCAAGCAGACCGTTCATCGTAGCCTCCAGTTGAGCCGAATCAGGCAAAGCGGAAGGACTGATGACAGCTATGCTGTCGCCTTCCTCCGGATAATAGTGCTCAGGCAGCATTTCAGCTGGTTTGCTGCAGCCCAGCAGCATTGCTCCTGCAACCAGGATAATAGTAACTTTTTTCATCTGTTTCAGTCTTTTTTCTTTCCGATAATAGCCAGCAGAATATAGCTTACCAATGGCGATACAAGCAGCGAAACAAGTACCCAAATTACGGCATTACGATTGCGCTTCCGGGCCATCCGTACCGGTATTGTTACGTATAGCACCCAAGCAATCGCCAATCCGGCCAGGAGCAGAATAAGTCCCACTCCGGGCGTTGTAATCATGAAGTTCATCGCTGAGAGAATCCAGTCGATAATAGTGTCTAACATATACTGTAAGTTTTTAGTGATTAATCAAATGATTTTTCTGGAACTGCTCGTTCAGTTAATTCCTTGGCGCAAAATCTCAACCGCCTCTTCCGGCAATTCTCCCGAAGGGAGCGGACCGATATTGATCAGAAGATTGGCGCCTTTCTCCTGTGCGCCCTTGTAGAGTTCACGCAGTTGGTCTGCCGATTTGTAATGGATATCTTCTACGCAATAACCCCAGGTCCAGTTCATCGTTTCGCACGTTTCCAGCGGCAACTGCCGGCTCACTTCCTGTCCTTCGCTGTAGCCGCCTTTGTTTTCGCCCGGCAGGTCGCGTTCGAAGCATTGGATATCTTCGCCCGGAAGCGGTAATTTATGATGGTTGTTCGCTACCAGGCAACCCGGCTGCAATCGGTGTATCAGGTTGTACAGTTCCCTGAGCCGCCAATCGAACTTGACGCTGTCTTTGTCATGATCCCATACGCCGTCAAACCAGATAGCATCCACCTTTCCGTATTCGGTCAGCAATTCGGTCAACTGGGCTTTCATAAACTCGAAATAATGGTCGTAATCGCCTGCTGTTGAGTCCTTTCCGTTGCCTCTGCACGATTCGCCCATCGGATAATCATCACGTTGCCAGTCTACCAGCGAATAGTAGAGATGCAGCCCCATTCCTTCCTTATGGCAGGCGTCGGCTAGCTGCCGCAGAATATCCTTCCCGTATGGCGTTGCATCCACTACGTTGTAGTTTGATTGCTTGGTGCCCCACATCGAAAAACCGTCATGATGGCGAGTGGTGAAACATACGTACTTCGCCCCACCCTTTTTGAAAGCTTTCACCCAATCTTCCGCGCAGAACTTATGCGGATAAAACGCATCGGCAGCACGCATATAGTGGTTGCGCTCCACGTTCTTTACGGCCATATACCATTCGCCCTGGCCATACAGGCTGTAGATGCCCCAATGCAGAAAAATGCCGAGTTTTTCCTCCCGGAATTTCTCCTGTGCACGGAGAATGGCTTCTGACGGCACATATGCGCTCGTATCCTTGTCGTCGGCTTCATCGGCCTCCTGCCGGGGCGCTTTCGTGCATCCCATCAGCATCATCCCGATAGCGGCTATCCATACGATTCTTTTCATATCCTTTTTTTTATTTCACCTCCATCACAAAGCGGAAGCATTTGTTTTCTTTTTTCGGTTGATAAGCCTTCAGCGGCCATGCGCCCCACGAGTCAATACACCCGAGTCCCAGTTGCTCGAGGTCGATCTGAAGCGTTACGCAGTCGGCTTTCTCCAGCAGTTCCATGTGTGTATTGTGCTTCTTTTCGCCTTCATCGAGCTGTTCGGTCGTATAGTTGAGAGCCGTTGCAATGAACGGCCGGTCGCTTCGTATACGCAATCCGTGTCCTTCTCCGTCTATCAGTTGCATCCATCGCAGGTCCGTTCTTCCGCCCATCTCTTGCGGACGGATATAGTCCGGTTGCGCCATCTCGTCTACCGTCTGCTCATACAGCCCGATCAGCGCGGCATCTTTGCGGTCGGGATAATTCTCTATCGGTCCGCGGCCATAATACGCTGCATGCTGCATATCGCTTCTCAGCTGTATTTTCATGCCGAATCGTATCATCAGCTCATCTTTCGGTTCTGTTTCCATCTGTTCGGTCACGAATATGCAGCCTTCAGCATTGATCAGGTAATGCATTTTCAATCGGGCCTCGAGCGAGTCTGTTGCATACTCTGTCCGGATCTCCACTCCCTCGTCCGTCTGCTCGGCTTTGATCACCTCGAGCTCCAGCTTCGGCTGTTTCCATGCGATAAGCTGTTTGTGGAAATTCGCACCCATATCGTTGTCCGTCGGGGCGCGCCAGAAGTTCGGCATCAGTCGTCCGTCTTCGGCCAGCATCTCTTGTCCGTCTTTCCGAATACTGCAGATCCATCCGTCGGCATCCAGCTGTACGAAGAGTCCATTCCCTTTTGCAGCGCAACCCTTCGAGTTCCATTCGCAGGTCATCTTGCCGTTGAGCATTGAAGCCTTGGGCTTCATCTCCGGCCATTCGGTTTCTCTCAGCACGAGCTGATTGCGGGCCACAGCCCATCCTTCCGGAATCAACGCACTCGGTTGTTTTTCGAAGAATTCCACGTTCAGCAGCAGTTCGCCCGGCAGATCGGTTCTTACGGGCAACTGTATCGAACGCGTTTCTTGCGGTCCGACACGCAGTTCGCTCACCGCTCCGCTCCTGACCGGCTTGCCGTCTTGCAGCAAGGTCCATCGGAGTTCGTATCCGCTCAGGTCTTTGAAGAAATGCTCGTTGCGAACAACTATCTCACCCGGTTTCTTTCCGGCCGCTGTCCAGATGTTTTGGTAATGATGCATCACCTCGTAAGCGTGCGGATGCCAGGTGCGGTCGGGCGCAAGCAAACCGTTGTTGCAGAAATTATAGTCATCCGGCGAGTCGTAGTCGTTCAGGTCACCCGCATAGATGCGGATCAGCTTGCCGTCTTTCTCCCACAGCGGACTCTGATCTACAAAATCCCAGATATGGCCGCCCTGCAATTTCGGATATTTTCTGATAAGGTCCCAATATTCGCGGAAACCGCCTTCCGAATTACCCATCGCGTGCGCGTACTCGCATTGGATAAGAGGTCGCGGATCGTCGCTTTGCGCGAAGGCCTCCATATCGTGAAGCCTGTGATACATCGGGCAGAAAATGTCGGTATTCCAGTCTTTCTGCGCACCTTCATACTGTACGGGTCTGCTCCCGTCGTATGCTTTTATCCATTTGTACACATCCTCGAAGCAGATGCCGTTGCCGGCTTCGTTGCCCATGCTCCATACGATCACGCTCGGGTGATTCAGCTGGCAGAGCACGTTCCGTTGGTTGCGCTCCAGGTGAGTCTTCACCAGTTCGGGACGCTTGGCTAGCGACGCCTCATCATATCCCATGCCGTGGCTCTCCACATTGGCTTCGGCCGTCACGTACAGTCCGTATTCGTCGCACAAATCATACCAGGTCGGATCGTTCGGATAATGACTGGTTCTTACGGCATTCACGTTCATCTTCTTCATCTCGCGGATGTCGCCAATCATGCGTTCCCGGCTTACTACATAGCCGCCCAGCGGATCGAGTTCGTGGCGGTCTACGCCTTTGATCAGGATCGGTTGCCCGTTTACAAGCATCAGTCCGTCCTTTATTTCTATCCTTCGGAAACCGGTCCGAACCGTAGCCTCATCCATCAGCTCTTCGCCCTGCAGCAGCCGTAGCCTTACCGTATAGAGCGTCGGCGTCTCGGCCGTCCAGCGGCTTACGGCTTTTTCCGTCAGCTCCATCCGGAGCGTATCGCCTGCTTCTGCTGCTTCGCACATCGTCTGCAGCTCCTGTCCGTCAGGAGCGATAAGCGTCAGTTCGGCCATACCGCTGCGGCTCACCACGCTTCTTACCGTCATCCTGCCGTCTGTATAGCGGTCATCCAGCGTGCTCCACACCTGCATATCCTCGATGTGCGCCTCGTTGCGTGCAAAGACATACGTCTCGCGTGCAATACCCGTGAAGCGGAAGAAATCCTGGTCCTCGAAATATGTGCCGTCGTTCCATCGCATCACGCGCATGGCGAAAAGATTCTCTTCTCCCGGGCGAACCAGCTCCGTTATGTCAAATTCGGCCCAGAGCTTCGAGTCTTCCGAGTAGCCGGCAAACTGTCCGTTTACGTAAAGCGCCACATTGCTCGTAGCCGAACCGATATGCACAACCACCTGCTTTCCTGCCCACTCTGCCGGAATCGCAAACCTGCGTCGGTAGGTGCCTACGTGATTTTCCTCCATAGGGGGAATACACGGATTATTCTCGTAATGACCTCGCCATGCATAGCCTATATTTACGTACATCGGGTCGCCATAGCCCTGAAGCTCCAGCATACCCGGCACCTCTATAGTCTGCCATTTTTTGTCATCAAGTGCTTCTTTATAATAGTTCTTGCGCGCTTTTTCCGGCGAAGTGGCATATTCGAATTGCCATTGCCCATGCAGGCTCAGCCGCTGTTGATCGGTCTCCCGGAAATTCGTGTGCATCGGCAAGCGGTTGATCTCATTCACCTGCGGGTTGCGCCATGCGTCGCCCGTTTCCGGTCCCATCACCAGCATTCCGTTGTTTCCGCATCCCGTCAGCATCATTGCCATCAGGGCCATCATCCATGTTTTTCTCATATGGTATCGGTTGTCGTTATTTTGTTCCAATCATTTGCTTCGAATCGTAGCAGCATAGGCGCTGTTGCACAATCCCAATATGGCCGAGAGCACGAAGAGCGTTTCGATGCCCAGTACGTTCCATACCCAGCCGCCAAGCAGCGCAATGAAAACCGTTATCAGGTGGTTTACCGAGATTCCGGTAGATATCGTGGCCCGCATCTCTTCCGGGCTGTCCGAAATGTCCTGCACGTACACGTTCGAGGCCATTGAAGCCAACGAGATCACGCTATCCAGAATGTAGTTCACGCAGCAGATCACGAAGGCCGTCTGCATTGAAAACAGATGAGGCGCAAAGCCGTAAAAAAAGCATACTATTACCAGCAGCAGCGTGTCGGCTATCATCACCGTCTTGTATCCTATCTTGTCAATCAGTTTGCCCACCAGAGGAGCCAACGCAAAGCACGCAATGGCCGAGATGGCAAACAACATACTTATCACGCCTGCATCTGCTCCGTAGAAAAGGATCAGTACATACGGTCCGAAGGTGAAAAACACCTGCTTCCGCGCCCCGTAAAACATCTCCAGCCAATAGTATTTCCTGAATTTCTTGCGAAAATAGAAGCGGCTTTTGGTCTTGTCGGTTTGGCTGTTGCTCGTCAGGCGGAAAGAGATGAGCATGGCTCCGGCCATTAAAGCCGCAGCAGCCCAGAAGAGCGGTTTGAAAAGGCTCGCAGAAGCCATCCATGCAAAGAGTCCGATTACTACCGCATATCCGATCAGGTTTCCTATCTGCATGATCGAGTTCTGGTAGCCGAGCGCAAGACCGCCGTGTCCGGGTTTACTGTATTCGAGCGAGAGCGTGTTGCGCATACCTATCTGGATATGTTCGCCCGTCGAAAAGAGAAACACCACCATGATGATAGCCGCTTTCTCCGGGGCAATCCAGGCCTGGAGCGCCATACCTGCAGCCATGATCACCATTGACCATTTATACATCTTTTCGGCCGAAGCCCTGTAGCAGATGGCCAGTATCACAATAAGCAGCAATCCCGGCAGTTCGCGGAAAAACTCGGTAATGCCGCGGTCCAGTTCGTTCATCTGTGCCACCTCGGCCATATAGTTGTCGAAGATGCCTTTGTAAAGGCCATAGCCGATAGTCGACAGCAGAAGCGACGCAAATAGCGCCCTCCATCTTGATTCCGCACGGAAAATATTGCTTATCTGTTGAGTCGGATTCAATTATTTAAATGATTAATTTACAGTTCGTTAATGATTGAGTCGCCAGCGCTGCGGACTTTCGCCCGTATGCTTGCAGAAAAACTTGCCGAAAGCCGACTGGTCGGAAAATCCGAGTTCGAACCCTATCTGCGCAATGGTCTTCTGCCGGGTCAGCAACATCAGTTTGGCCTGTTGGATGATGCGGCCCGCTATGACCTGCATCCCGCTCTGACCCGTAGACTGAGTCACGCACTTGGAGATATACTTGCCCGTCAGATGCATCTTCTCGGCATAAAAACCAAGCGAATGATGCTCCCTGTAATGGTGCTCCACCAGCTCCATGAAGCGGTACGTCAGTTCCTCTTCCCGCGTGCGCACCACCGGCACCTCGGGCGTCGTGTAATACATCGTTCCGTATATATAGGTCTTGATGATATGATACAGCATCTGCCGCTGATACGGGTTATCCTCCTGCATCAACGTAGCCTTCAGCAGGTCGTAGCAGCTGTCGAACGTGTTCACCACCTGTCCGCCAGGCCGGATTATCGGGTTGTTCCTGATCATCTGTACGAACACGTACGAGTCCTCGGTTGTCAGGTAACTGACAAAATTCTTCGACAACAATACAAACCGCGCCCGGAAGTCGTCCGACAGATATTTCATGGCCGTGTTCTGGCCCGGCAGCAAGATCAGCTGGTCGTGGTTCTCCAGATGATATGTCCGTTCTTCAATCTGCATGTCGGCCTGTCCGTCCACTACGAAAGCCAGCATGGCATAGTCAAACTGCAGCAGTCGGTTGGCATGATACCTGAATGCCGGCTGCTCAAACAGCATCACGTCGTCGCGATAGTGCAGCGCACCTATTCGTTCGAAAAAGCGCGCATCCAGATTGGTGCTATGTTGTATCTGTTCGTCCATTCTCAGTTTTTCCCGAAAAACGTGTCTATGCTATTCTTTCCCGTCCTCAAAGTATCTGCAGAGCTATTACCGCACAGGCTTCCGAGTCGGCCAATGCGTGATGGTGGTTCTTAAGATCATATCCGCAGTAGCCGGCTATCACGTCCAGGTTGTGGTGTCCTTCGGGCCACACTTTTCTGCTCTTGAGTAGCGTGCAATCGAATTCATAATCGGGATACTTGATCTCGTAGGCCCCGAATACCGCCTTCAGGCAGTTCTCGTCAAAGGCCTTGTTATGAGCCACAAACGGCACTTCCCCGTCTTCCATGAACGGGTAATACTCGTGCACTTTCCGGATCGCTTCGGCCCACACCTCCGGGAAATCCGGCGCATCGTTCGTATCGGCCTCCGTCAGGCCGTTTACCTGGCTGCAACGGGCATTGTAGTAGTTGGGCAACGGGCGGATCAGCGAATAATAATTGTCCACCATTTCCCCGTCTTTTACTATTACCAGTCCTACGGCACACACGCTCGATGGCTCGAAGTTGGCTGTCTCGAAATCTATCGCTACAAAATTCTGCATATCCTTGTCTTTTTCTCCTTC
>JAGHUE010000076.1 GCA_018064985.1 Candidatus Colicola faecequi
GACCGGGGGTGTCGTCCACGTAGATCGGAGCGCCCATCAGGTCGTTGATCTTGTGGTCCATGCGGTCCCCCTCCTCGCGGTTCAGACTGCCGTTTCTGATCTTCTAACCCTCAATCTCGCATACGTTCATGATCAAGCGGTTAACGAGCTGACGGTTCGACATTTCCAACGAGAACATCGCTACCGGTTGGCGGTAGTCTACTGCCATCTGCTTCGCCATCGACAGCACGAACGCCGTCTTACCCATCGCCGGACGGGCAGCGATGATGATAAGGTCCGATTTCTGCCAACCCGAAGTGGTCTTGTCCAGTTCCGTGAAGCCGGTGGCTACGCCCGAGATGTTGCCCTCTTTCTTTGATGCTTCGCGCATCACGCGGATGGCGTCGGAGATCACCGGGTCGATCTGCGTCACGTCTTTCTTCTGCTGGCGCTGGGAAATCTCGAAAACGCCCGCTTCCGCGCGCTGAAGCAATTCGTCTACGTCCTGCGTGTCGTCGTAAGCACGCTCCTCGATGTCGGCTGCGAAACTGATCAGATCGCGTGCCGTGGCTTTCTGGGCGAGGATCTGCGCGTGGCGGTACAGGTGGGCCGTCGAAGCTACTTTGCGGGTCAGTTGGGCTACGTAGGCCTGTCCGCCCGCCTGCTCCAGAGCCGCCATCGTTTTCAGCTGCTCTACCACGGTCAGTGCGTCGATCGGATGATCGACTGCCGCCAGCGACTGGATGGCCTGGTATATGGTGTTATGTCGTGCGTCGTTGAACGATTCCGGACGGAGCAGGTCGCTCACCGTGCCGAATGCGTCTTTTTGAATCATGATGGCGCCCAGTACGGCTTCCTCCAGTTCCAGCGACTGAGGGGGCAGTTTGCCCATGTCGTTAGGCGCAATCACAACGGGTTCTACGGCTCCGTTTTTGCGGCGGCCGCGCGTGTTCTGCGTGAGTGTTGGTGCAGGCATTGGTGTCTGTTCTGAATAGCGTTATTTGTTCAGGTTTCTGTATTTTTCGAGCAACTGATGAGCGGCTATGAACGACGATACGCGGTTGTTCAGCACGCTCAGCTCGGCTCCTTCCAGTTCGCCCTCTATTTCCGGGTTGTGGTAGAACGAATCGAGAAGGCTCTGATTGATGGTTTCATACATCCAGTACTTGGCCTGGCGCGTGCGGTTCGTGGCGAAGAAGCCGTTGCGCTTGGTGAACGTGATGTAGTCTTCCACCATCTTCCAAACCTCCTCCACGCCGTTGCCTTCTACGGCCGAACACGTCTCGGCATACGGATGCCAACCCGATTCCGGAGTCGGGAAAAGAGCCAACGCATTTTTGAATTGCGTACGCGCCACGCGCGCCTTGTCCACGTTCTGACCGTCGCATTTGTTGATGGCAATGCCGTCAGCCATCTCCATGATGCCGCGCTTGATGCCCTGCAGCTCGTCGCCCGTACCGGTCACCTGAAGAAGCAGGAAGAAGTCCACCATCGAATGTGCGGCCGTCTCGCTCTGACCAACGCCCACCGTCTCTACGATCACCGTGTCAAAACCGGCTGCTTCGCAGAGTACGATCGTCTCGCGCGTCTTGCGGGCCACGCCGCCGAGCGAACCTGCCGATGGGCTGGGGCGGATAAACGCGTTGTCCAGCGTCGAGAGCTCCTGCATACGCGTCTTGTCGCCAAGAATGGAACCTTTTGAGCGCTCCGACGACGGGTCGATAGCCAGCACCGCCAGCTTCTTCTGTCTCTTGCAGAGCATTACGCCCAATGCCTCGATGAAAGTGGATTTGCCGGCACCCGGTACGCCCGTGATGCCCACGCGGATGGCATTGCCCGAATAAGGCAGGCAGGCCTCTATCACTTTCTGTGCAATCAGCTGATCCTGAGGCAGGTTGCTCTCTACGAGAGTCACTGCCTGCGACAGGACGGTGCGGTCGCCTTTCAGGATACCGTCGATATATGCCTGCGCCTCCATACGGGGTGCGCGCTTCTTCGGTCGGAAATACGGGTTGACGCTCGGGAGCTGTTCTACTCCCGCGTTTACCTGAAGTCCGGCATATTGTTCTTCGTTTTCTGGATGAACCATTATCGTTTATTTAACGTGCCAGGTAAGTTGGATTTGTACTTTCGGATTGATCGGGTCGTTCGTCATCAGCGTTATGGTGCGGTGATATTCGCCCGGCTTGAGGGGCTGACCGTTGCTCTTGCCGTCGAGTTCGATGGTGAGCATACCGTTCTTGCCGCTCTTGATGGCGTTCTTCGCAGGGGTGATGCGGAGCATGTCCTCCGACTGGTTGATCACGCAGCGGACGAACATCGGGTTGACGCCCGCGTTCTTTACGGCAAGGTTCTTCTTTACCTTCTTGCCCGGAGTGATCTCGCCCAGGTCGAACTTCTTGGCTACCTCCACGATCGGGGCGTTCTGCTTGTCGGCTGCAGTCATGTTGGAGAAATCCTCCTCTACGTTTACCGACAGCGTCAGCAGGTACTCGTTGGTAATCTGGCGCTTGCCGTTGATCATCACGTATGCCTTCAGCGTCTGCGGACCGTAGTTCTTGCCCTGCTTTGCGTCGTAATTGATGTTGATCTGGCCTTCCTGACCCTTCTTGATCGGAGAGAGACTTGCCTGTGCCAGAACAGGATCAGCGTCGGCGGTCAGCACCTCTACGGTTACGTCCTCATCGCTCGTATTGGTGTAGCTGATGCTCTTGGTGAGGTTGTTGCCCTTCATGATGGTGCCGAAGTTGACGCTGGCAGCGCTGAGCGAGATAGCGCCCATCTGAACCGGATATTTGTTCACCGGCTTGGCCTGCTTCGGAATCACTTCACCCTTGATGTAGAGCTTCACGCTCGGTTCTGTCGCGTTGGAAGTAACCGTCACCGTCTTCTGGAAACGGCCCGGACGGCCGTTCGGGTTGTACGTTACGCTGATAGTGCCCGTCTGACCCGGCTCTACCGGAGTCTTGGTCCACGATGGGGTGGTGCAGCCGCAGCTGGCGCGCACCTGGCTCAATACGAGCGGAGTCATACCCTCGTTCTTGAACTGGAAAATGGTGGTTACACGGCCGTCTGCTTCGTTGATCTTGCCGAAGTCGTGGCTCGTCTTTTCGAATGTGATTACCGGCTGCTGAGCCATCAGCAAACCTGCTACGAGCAGCAATGCGCTCATGAGTAAACTGCGTTTCATAATCATTGATTTTTTCAGTTGCAACCGACCGTCAGGCCGACTGCGGATTAATCTTTTTTGTATGTTTATTTGCTTTGTTTCTGTTGTTTGAGTAAGCCTTCACCTGCCTGATTGTCAGACTCTTGAGAACGATTTGATCTCCTTTATCTTGTTCAACTCGCGGAAGATGTTGTTCACCTCGTTTATTCCGTGTACGTGCAGCACGAGAGTACCCGAGAAGATGCCGTCTTTCGCTTTGAATTCGATCTCGCTGATGTTCACGTGGTAGTTCTCCGAGATGGTGTACAGCACCTGAATCACGAGTCCCACCTTATCTATACCCTCCAGGTGAATCGCCTGCGGATAAGTGTGTGCGCCCGTGGTGTCCCACGTGGCCGAAAGCAGACTCTTGCCGCGATGCGTCTTCAGCCTGGCCGCCTCCGGACAATCCACTTTGTGGATGTGGATATGCTGCTGTTCGTCTCTGTAGCCCAGCACGTCGTCGCCCGGAATAGGGTGGCAGCACGGCTCGAGTTTGTAGAGGATATTGATGTTGTCATCCGTAAGGATGATGCTCTTCTGCTTGTTCTTCTCCTTCGGCTGGTCCGATTCGGCCATCTGCTGCTCTACGAAGAGCTCGGAAAGAACGCCCTGCTTGCGCAGATATTTCTTCACTCGGTCCTGGGCCTTGGCCGTTACGGCCCAGTCGAGCCACTGCATCGTCGGATGCTGCGTGTGGCTGGTCAGTACCTCCACCTGGTCGCCGCCCTTCAGCTGGTAGCTCAGCGGCTGCAGTTTGTGGTTCACTTTGGCGCCGATGCAATGGTCGCCCAGCTCCGAGTGGAGCAGGTAGGCGAAGTCCAGTACGGTGGCGTTCTGCGGGAGCGTCTTGATGTCGCCCTGCGGGGTGAAAACAAACACCTCTTCTGCGAAGAGATTGAGCTTGAACGTCGAGAGGAAATCCACCGCGTTCGGACTCGGGTTCTGCAGCAGGTCGCGGATCGTGCGGAGCCATTTGTCGAGCTCCGTCTCGTCTTCCATCGCCATGCCCGTCTTGTATTTCCAGTGGGCGGCAAGGCCCTTTTCGGCAATCTCGTGCATCCGTCGGGTGCGGATCTGTACCTCCACCCATTGGCCGTCTTTGCCCATTACCGTCACGTGCAGCGCCTCGTAGCCGTTGGCTTTCGGCGTGCTGATCCAGTCGCGGATGCGCTCCGGGTGCGGTTTGTACATCTCCGTCAGCGCCGAATAAATCATCCAGCACTGGTCTTTCTCGCTCATGTCGAGCTTCGCGTCGAAGATGATCCGGACGGCCAAGAGGTTATACACCTCCTCAAACAGCACGTGCTTCGCCGTCATCTTTTTCCAGATGGAATAGATGCTCTTGATGCGGGCCTGGAGCGTAAACTCGTATCCCATCATCTCCAGCTTCTCGCGGATAGGTTCTGCAAACTGCTCGAAAGCCTCCAGCTGACTGCCTTTGATCGCCTCGAGCTTCTTCTGCAGCTCCTGATACGTGTCCGGATGCTCGTATTTGAACGACAGGTCTTCCAGCTCCGTCTTGATCGGGAAAAGACCCAATCGGTGGGCCAGCGGCGCGTAGATATACTGCGTCTCGCCCGCAATCTTGTATTGCTTCTCGAGCGGCTGAGCCTGCAGGGTGCGCATGTTGTGCAGTCGGTCCGCAATCTTGATCAGCACCACTCTCACGTCTTCCGACATCGTCAGCAGCAGTTTTCTGAAGTTCTCTGCTTGCAGAGAAGCCTGCTGACCGAACACGCCGCCGCTGATCTTCGTCAGTCCGTCTACGATTGATGCAATTTTCGGGCCAAAACGCGTTTCGATGTCCTCCACGGTGTAATCCGTGTCCTCCACCACGTCGTGCAGCAGGGCCGCGCAGATCGACGTGCTGCCCAGGCCTATCTCCCTCACCACGATGCGGGCCACGGCCAGCGGGTGCATGATGTAGGGTTCGCCGCTTCTGCGACGGATGCCGCTATGGGCCTGCTTGGCAAACTCGAAAGCGCTCGTTATCAGCTCCACTTTCTGCCGGTGGGGCGTCTGTCGGTAATCCTCGAGCAGGGCTTCGAATTCCTGCTGGATCATCTTCTGGTCGGATATGTTGTCGTGATTGGTCATTTTCTGTCGTCGGGGCATTCTCGCCCAAATATCGCAATTTCGTGCAAAATTAGCAAATTTTTGCGACACTACCAAATATTTGGTAATAAAAATAGCAATGCACTTGCATATGTCAGAAAAAAGTTGTACTTTTGCCGCGAATTTTATAGGTTGACTTAATCCGCAAATCGGCCAACTGACGCTCGTTTTTGCCCGTTTTTCAACCTCTTATCAGCTGAAAATCAATGAAAAAAAGCCTCTTTTACATACTCGTTTTCGCCCTCTTTTCCGGTGCTCTGACCGCCCAGCAGAAAGCTTCCGTACAGAAAGCCGCCGCTAAGAAAAACTACACGGTCGTCATTGATGCCGGTCACGGCGGTCACGATCCCGGTGCGCTCGGCAAGCTCACCCAGGAGAAGACCCTCAACCTCGAGGTGGCTACCCGCCTCTCACAGCTTATCCAGCTCAACTACCCCGACGTCAAAGTGGTCCTCACCCGCAAAACCGATGTCTTCCTCACCCTCCAGCAGCGTGCCGACATCGTCAACCGCAACCAGGCCGACCTCTTCATCTGCATCCATACCAACTCGGCCGAAAACCGCAGCGTTACCGGCACGGAAACATTCGTGCTGGGTGTCGACAAGATGCAGTCCAACCTCGACGTCGCCATGCGTGAGAATGCCGTAATGCTCCTCGAAGACGACTACAAGACCAACTACGAGGGCTTCGACCCGAGCTCCGTCGACTCCTACATCATGTTCGAACTCATGCAGGACCAGTATTTCGACAAGAGCCTCAACTTCGCCACCCTCGTTCAGCAGGAGTTCACCTCCATCGGACGCAGCGACCGCGGCGTACGTCAGGCCGGATTCTGGGTGCTCCACAAATCTGCCTGCCCCAGCGTCCTCGTGGAAATGGGCTTCATCTCCAATGCCAACGAGGAGAAATACCTCGCTTCCGAAAAGGGCAAGTCGGAGATCACTTCCTCCATCTACAACGCCTTCGTCACCCACAAAGCCGCATACGACAAGCGCAACGGCATCGTTTCCCGTACCGTCGAGAAAGTGACGGCCAAGCAGCTCGAGCAGAAAGCCGATTCGGCTGCGCAGGAGAAGCTCTCCGTCAAGGCCGAGCAGAAGAAAACCGATGCGAAAAAAGGCGTAGAGCCGAAGCAGGAAACCAAACCTGCCGACAAACCCGCAGCAGAAGCCAAACCCGCTGACAAACCCGCAGCAGAAACCAAGCCCGCAGAGAAATCAGCCGACAAACCTGCGGCCGTCCTTCCCGTTTACCGCGTGCAGATCTTCACCACCACTGCTCCTGTCAAGCCTGGCGACGCCACCTTCAAGGGCCTCAAAAACTGCAAATACACCAAAGTGGGCAAGTTCTACAAGTACACCTACGGCGAAGATACCGACTATCAGACCATTGCCGACATCCAATCCGAGCTCCGCGCCAAGTTCAAAGACTGCTTCATCGTGGCTTTCCTCGGCGACAAGCAGATTACCGTAAAAGAAGCGCGCGAAATCACAAAATAACCGCCCGCCCCGAGTAAGATTTTTTGAGTAGACTTACAGTAGACGTAGAGCAGACTTTCCGAGGTGCTCGGAAGCACCTTTCCCGCAGAAAAAATTCGAATTATGAAACACTTCAAAGAAATACGTGTGGCCGTGCTGGCCATCATCTCCCTGGCCCTTCTTTATTTCGGGTTCAACTACCTCAAGGGCGTCAACATTTTCCATAAGACCAACTCCTATGTGGCCGTGTTCGATACAATGAACGGCCTCGTAGAGCAGGGTCCCGTCTACGTAAAAGGCTACAAAGTGGGTATCGTCGACCGCATCGAGTACGACTTCACCCGCGAGCAGCCCTTCACCGTGTATTTCTCTACGAACACCAACATCAAGTTGCCCGTAGGTACTACCGTAGCCCTCGTGGCCGACGGCCTCATCAGCGGTGAAGCTCTCCAGCTCCGTATCCCTGCAGGCGAACCGACTGACGTCTACGCCATCGGCGACACCATCCCCTCTGCTGTCGAACCCGGCATGATAGAAGGTCTTTCTTCTGCCCTCATGACCCGTCTCGATCCGCTGCTCGCCAATCTTGACTCGATCATCTCCGTCCTTAAGAACAACCTCACCGACGAGCAGATCGCCGCCCTTCTCGACAACGCCAACGGTACACTCCGCAATGCCAACGGCATTACCGGAAAGCTCGACCGCATGATGGCCGACGAGATGCCCCAGCTCTTCGACTCTATCCGCCTCGTTGTGTCCGACGTCCATCAGATCACGTCCGACCTCCGCGAAGCCGACCTCAAAGCTACCATCCTCAAGCTTGATACCACGGTCAATGGCGTGAATACCTTCGTTCAGTCCGTCAATTCCACGGAAGGTACCGTAGGTATGCTCCTCAACGACCGCGACCTCTATATCAATCTCAACAACACAGTTTCATCTGCCGACAGCCTCCTTACCGACCTTAAAGAGCACCCCAAGCGCTACGTCCACTTCTCCCTTTTCGGCAAAAAAGACAAATAACCCTTTTCTAACACTTCTCCCCGGGATTCGAGTAATCCCCCGCTCAAATGAATAAAGACCTGAAAATACTTTGGGACGACTGTCTGCAAATCTTGCGGAGCGAACTGACAGAGTCGGCTTTCAACCTCTGGTTCAAGCCGATTCAGCCGCTCTCTTTTGCCGACGGTACGCTCGTGCTGCAGATCCCCAGTCAGACGGTCATCGGATACATAGAAGAGAACTTCATCCAGCAGTACGCGCGCGCTATCTTCCGCACTTTCGGTGCGGGTACGCGTGTCGAATATCGTGTCCTCATCGATTCGCAGTCCGGACTCTCCGCGTCTGCCGTTTCCGATGGTCTGCAGGTGGAAAAGATGCGCCACGAAGCGCTCGTTGTCAACCACCCCTCGCAGCCCGCTTTCCAGCAACCTGCAGTTCCGCAGCTCCCGCCTATCGACAGCCGGCTCAATCCCAACTACACCTTCGAGACTTTCGTACAGGGCGAGTGCAACAAACTTGTCCGCACCGTCAGTCTCTCTGCTGCCCGACAGCCGGGCGTCAGCACCTTCAACCCGCTCTTCATCTACGGCGGTTCGGGCGTGGGCAAAACCCACCTCATGAACGCTATCGGCAATCTCGTCAAGCAGATCTACCCCGATAAGCGCGTGCTCTACCTCTCGGCCAACGAGTTCAAGACCCAGTTCATGGATGCCGGTCAGCGCGGGCAGGTGGCCAACTTCATGCAGTTCTACCAGACCATCGACGTCCTCCTCATCGACGATGTACAGTTCCTCGCCGGCCCCAATCAGCAGAAGACCCAGGAGCAGTTCTTCCATATCTTCAACTATCTCCAGCAGTCGCAGAAGCAGATCGTCATGACTTCCGACCGCTCCCCGATGGATATCAAAGATCTCGAAGACCGCCTCATTACCCGTTTCCGCTGGGGCTTCCAGGGCGAGATGCTCCGTCCCGACTACAGTCTGCGCAAAGACATCCTCAAGAACAAGATGCTCCGCGACGGTATCGACCTCTCCGACGAAGTCGTTTCCTTCATTGCGGAGAATATCCGCGACAACGTCCGCAACCTCGAGGGCGTTCTCGCTTCCCTCCTCGCTTATTCGATGGTCATGGGGCAGGATATCGATATCCGCCTGGCCGAGAAAGTGGTGGAGCAGGTGGCACCTCCCGCAGCGGAGGAAACGCAGATCGACGATATTGTCGACCTGGTCAGCACCGAGTTCGGCGTACCTACCGCTTCGCTCATGAGCAAGAGCCGTCTGCAGACGGTAGCCACTGCCCGAATGGCGGCTATGTATCTGGCACGTCTGCTTACCGACCGCTCGCTCGTGGAGATCGGCAAGTATTTCGACCGCACACACGCTACCGTGCTGCACGCTATCGATGCGGCTTCCGATCTGGAGCAGACCAACCCCGTCTTCAAGCGCCAGCTGGCCAAGATCAAAAACCAGCTCCTCAAATAAGATTCTTGGTTCTTGATTCTTGGTTCTTGATTCTTGATTCTTGATCCTTCGTCCTTCGTCCTTTGTCCTTCGTCCTTCATCCTTCATCCTTCATCCTTTGTCCTCTTCTCATTATATGGAAAACTATATCGTTTCAGCGCGAAAATACCGCCCGTCCAACTTCGAATCGGTTGTCGGACAGCGTGCGCTTACCGAGACGCTCCGCAACGCCATCCGCAGCGGACACCTGGCGCATGCCTACCTCTTCTGCGGTCCGCGCGGTGTGGGTAAGACCACCTGCGCGCGTATCTTCGCCAAAACCATCAACTGCCTCAACCCGGGTGACGACCACGACGCATGCAACGAGTGCGAATCGTGCCGCGCGTTCAACGAGCAGCGCTCTTTCAATATCCACGAGCTTGATGCAGCGTCCAACAACTCTGTCGACGACATCCGCTCCATCATCGACCAGGTGCGCATCCCGCCCCAGGTAGGCAAGTATTCCGTCTACATCATCGATGAGGTGCACATGCTCTCGCAGGGTGCGTTCAACGCGCTTCTGAAGACGCTCGAGGAGCCGCCCTCATATGCCATCTTCATTCTCGCTACTACCGAGAAGCACAAGGTGCTCCCCACCATCCTCAGCCGCTGCCAGGTGTTCGATTTCGCCCGCATCACCATGGGTGATACCGTACGCCACTTGCAGTATGTGGCGCAGCAGGAAGGGGTGAATGCCGAGGAAGAGGCCCTGCACGTGGTGGCTCAGAAAGCCGACGGCGGTATGCGCGATGCGCTCTCCATCTTCGACCAGCTCGTCACTTTCTGCGGCAACACCATCTCCTATCAGCAGGCGATAGATGTGCTCAACGTGCTTGATACCGACTACTATTTCCGCGTAGTGGATGCCGCTCTCAAGACCGATGTCAAGCAGGCGCTCCTGCTCTTCAACGAGGTGCTCTGCAAGGGCTTCGATGCCGGCCATTTCATCTCCGGTCTGGCGTCGCATCTGCGCGACGTGCTTGTCTCCAAAGACCCTGCCACCGTGCAGCTGCTCGAAACGTCCGACGCTATCCGTCAGCACTATGCGCAGCAGGCTGCCGCTTGCTCGCCCATCTGGCTCTTCAAGGCCCTCGAGGTGGTCAATCAGGCGGATATCAATTTCCGCACGGCCCGCAATAAGCGCCTCTCGGTGGAACTCATGCTCGTGAAGCTCTGTACGCTCCTCATGCCCGAGATGCAGCCCGCTGCCGCTCCTGCTCCGCAGGCGCGTCCCGCAGCGCAGGCTCCGCAGTCTGCGCCCCAACCGCGTCCCGCAGCTCCCGTTCAGCAGGCGGCTCCGCAGCCCCGTCCGGTAGCGCAACCCGCTCCCCAGGCACGCCCCGCTGCCGCTCCTGCTCCGCAACCCGCTCCGCAAACCCGCCAGGCTGCCGCCCCCCAGTATGCGGCCGCTCCCGGTCTGCCTACGGGTGCTCCTCTGCCCGGAATGCCCGGTATACCCGGAATGCCGGGAATGCCCGGTATGCCCGCCCAGCAGGCGGCCGCCCCTCAATCTGCCCCGCAGGCAGCTCCTGCGGCCGAAAACCGCCCTTTTACGGATGAGCAGGTGGCTGAGGCCTGGAAAGCGGCAGGCCCGCAACTCTTTGCGGACGACCGTCGCATGATGGGCATGCTCTCAAATATAGCCATCAAGCGTGTGGACGAGTTCACTCTCGAACTCGCCCTCATCAACGCTATCCAGCAGGAGGAGCTTTCGGCTGTCAAATCCCAGCTCCTCGGCTTCCTTTCTTCCCGCCTTCACAACAACCGGATTCGCATCAACTTCACTATCGTGGAGCATCAGACGAGTGCGGTAGCGTATACGGCCGAGGAGAAGCTCCGTCTGCTCGCGTCTTCCAATCCGCATGTGATGGAGCTCAAGCAGGCGCTCAATCTGTCGCTGGATTGATGCGATTCCCACGCTTATTTTTTCGATATCTTTTTTGCCATGAAACGTATTACACTCATAAGCCTTTTCCTGTCGGTAATGATTTTCGCTCAGGCGGAGTATTTCCGCTTTGCGCAACTCACCGACATACATATCTCCCCGTCGAATCCTTCCCCGCTTGAAGACCTCCGCCGCTCGGTCGACGACCTGCTGCAGGACCCTCATCTGGCTTTTGTGATTGCTACGGGAGACCTTACCGCGGCAGGCGACCGCCGTTGCCTAGAACTCGTGAAAG
>JAGHUE010000107.1 GCA_018064985.1 Candidatus Colicola faecequi
CTCGAGCAACTTGCGCTTACGGCTCACGTCACCGCCGTAGCACTTGGCCAACACGTCTTTTCTCACCTGCTTCACCGTCTCGCGGGCAATGATTTTCGCACCAATGGCTGCCTGAATGGCGATATCGAACTGCTGACGGGGCAGCAGATCCTTGAGTTTCTCGCACATCCGTCGACCGAAATCCACGGCATTTGCCCGGTGGGTCAGCGTCGAAAGCGCATCCACTTGCTCGCCATTGAGCAGGATATCGAGCTTCACCAGGTCGCTCGTCCGGAAACCGTTGCTGTGGTAATCGAACGAAGCATAGCCCTTCGAAATGGATTTCAGCTTGTCGTAGAAATCAATCACAATCTCGCCCAGCGGCAGGTCGAAGTAAATTTCCACACGGTTACCCGAGATGTATTCCTGCTTGATCAGCTCGCCTCGTTTGTCCAGACAGAGCGTCATGATTGGACCGATGAAATTGGTGGTTGTGATAATCGAAGCGCGGATATAAGGCTCCTCTACGTGATCGATCAGTGTCGGGTCGGGCATTCCGGCCGGGTTGTGCACTTCCGTCATCACCCCATCCTTCGTGAACACGCGGTAACTTACGTTCGGAACGGTCGTAATCACGTCCATGTCAAACTCGCGGTCCAGTCGTTCCTGCACGATTTCCATATGGAGCAAGCCGAGGAAACCGCAACGGAAACCGAAGCCGAGGGCCACCGAACTCTCCGGGGTGAAAGTCAGCGAAGCGTCATTCAACTGCAGCTTCTCGAGCGAAGCTCGGAGGTTCTCGAAGTCCTCCGTCTCAATCGGATAGACGCCTGCGAACACCATCGGTTTTACTTCCTCGAAACCGTCGATAGCCTCTTTGCACGGACGGTCTCTGTGGGTAATCGTATCGCCCACTTTCACTTCCGTACTCGTCTTGATGCCGGAGATAATATAACCTACATTGCCGGCTGATATCTCCTTCTGCGGCACCATGTCCAGCTTCAGCACACCTATCTCTTGCGCCTCGTATTCCTTGCCCGTATTCACAAATTTCACGCTCTGTCCGGCTTTCAGCGTGCCGTTCACCACCTTGAAATAGGCGATGATTCCGCGGAACGAATTGAAAACAGAGTCGAAAATCAAAGCCTGAAGCGGAGCTTCCGGGTCGCCCTGCGGAGCAGGAATGCGCTCGATGATAGCGTCCAGGATTTCTTCCACACCCATGCCGGTCTTGCCGCTGGCGCGGATAATCTCCTCGGGTTTGCAGCCGAGCAGGTCCACAATCTCGTCTTCCACCATGTCCGGCATAGCCGAATCCATGTCGCATTTGTTCATTACCGGAATAATCTCCAGGTCATGTTCCAGCGCCATGTAAAGATTGGATATCGTCTGTGCCTGAACGCCCTGCGATGCGTCCACAATCAGCAGAGCGCCTTCGCAAGCAGCAATGGAGCGGCTTACTTCGTAAGAGAAATCCACGTGCCCCGGAGTGTCGATGAGGTTGAGCGTGTAGCCCTTGTATTGCATCTGGATAGCGTGACTCTTGATCGTAATGCCGCGCTCTTTCTCCAGGTCCATATCGTCGAGCACCTGATTCTCCATTTGTCGGGCGTCTACCGTGTGCGTAAATTCGAGCAGACGGTCGGCAATGGTCGATTTTCCGTGGTCGATGTGGGCAATAATGCAGAAATTTCGTATATTCTTCATATGTCTAATGTGTTCAGAATGAGTTTGTTGTGTCAATGCGCCCTCGCATATGCGCACAACTTTGCACGGCAAAGTTAGCTAAAAATTCTGACATATACAAATTTTCGACTCTTTTTTAATAAAAAAACGTCCAAAACGACATGAATAATCTGCTGCTCGCCTTCCGTTTGAAAAAATGTACGATTTTTAAGATTTTGCCCTTGCTGCGTGCTGTGGACTTCGTGTGGACGTAGAGTGGACTTCCATGCGACTTTTTCACCCCTCTGTTCCTCCTTCAAAAATATACGATTTTTAAGATTTGTCATTTTTCGCTTGCTCATCTCAAATAAAAACGCTATCTTTGCATGGATTTTCTTCCGATTCGCTCGGATTTTCGCACACTGATTTCATATTTATTCATACACTGATGAAACATTTTTCCGCATTCCTTTTTTGTCTCCTTTTTGCCTTCTCCGCATGGGCTCAGACGTTCACATTCTCATCTGCTGATTCGCAAACAATCGATGGTGTAACGGTCTCGTTCTCAAAGGGTTCTGGCAATAACGATCCCGCATATTTTGCCAACGGCCTTCGCTTGTATGCAAGCAATACGATTACTGTCAGCGGCACGGGTCTCACCAATATCTCCATTGTTTTTGCCAAGCAGGGGTCCAAGGCGTATGCTTCGTTGTCCGCAACTCCCGGCAACCTTGTCAGCGGTGGCGAATCCACCTCTGCTGATGATGAGAAAACCGATGTCTGGACCGGCAACGCCTCCTCCGTTACTTTTACCCTTGGCGCTTCCGGCCAGCGGCTTATCAAGTCCATCACGGTAGGGGAGGGAAGTCCTGTCCTTCCGGGAGACACCACTGTCGTTATCCCTGGCGATACCATCGTCACCCCGCCTGTCGAGGAGCCGACTCTCGACCCGTCCTATGTTTATGCCGAGCCCACTCGCGTCGTCGCTCCGGTCGACTCTTTCAACAACCGGGCTTACTCCTTCATCGCGAATAATATCAAGGTGGACGTTTCCAAAGGCGCCATCGTCAATGGCTACTTTGGCTGCAATGCCGGCTCTACCGTCACCTTTACCGCCACTCGTCCGTTCAAAGGCCTTGCCGCTCATGCCTTCCTTAAGAAAGATTTTGAGGCAACTGCCTCTGCAGGAACGCTTTACACCGTTGAAGCTTCGGATACCGTTACTGCCGATCCTGCAATCGTGATCCTCGATATCAATGCCACCTCTCTCACCCTCAGCTGTACCAAGCAGGTGCGTTTCTATGCCGTGGATTTCTATTTCGAGGCCAACCCCGATGTGGAGCTCGACGAACCGATTGGCGACTATGATTTCTCCTTCGAACCTTCTTCTCCGTCTGAGTTCGCAATGGCTTTCGATTCGCTCTGTTTTCAAGATGATTCATCCAATCTCGGCTACCCGTGCACCTATCTCTATTTTATAGGTGCTCAGCACATGATGGATCTTGTTGTCTTCTCTGCTGCCGATCCGCTTACCGGCCTCCCGACCGGCACATATCCAATCGATGCAACCTACGGCTCCAACACAGTGATGGCTTCCCCCGGTGGCGACGAATACATGGACTATCCTTCTTGCATTTATGCCGATTTTGATTCGGAGGGCTATTACAATGCCGCCTATTACCTCGATCATGGTTCGCTTGTTGTTGCCGGCAACAAGTATACGCTCGATGCGTACACCCATTTCGGCAGCCACGTTACCTCCGTCTTCGAAGGACCGGCTCTCAACCTCGATGAAGACCCTGAGACTGCTCTCTGCCAGCCGTTAGCCGATCCTGTTGCGCAGAAGATTCTCCTTGACGGACACCTTGTTATCATCCGCGAGAATCATCATTTCTCGCCCGATGGAAGGCTGATTCGTTGAGTGCTTCTCAAACTGCCATTTTGAGTGTGTATTTATGCATATATGCGTATTTTTATGCGTTTTTCATTCGAAAACACTTACATTTTGCCGAAAAATTTGGCTGTTTGAAAAACTTTTTATAATTTTGCGCACAATATACCCTCCCGAAAAATTTTTAATATCAATCTATAATTCAAAAAAATGATGAAGAAATTCTTTTATCTCGCAATTGCTGCAGTAATGTCTGTTGCTCTTGCATCTTGCGACCATGGCGACAAGCCGGGCAAGCAAATCTTTACCTTTGAGGTTGCTGACATCACCGGTTCTGCTGCTACTATCACCGTTAAGAGCGCTGATCACGATGCTTTCTATTGGGATATCGTTGCCAAGGAAACCCTCGCTGACTACGCTTCCGTTGAAGAATATTGGAATACAGAGGTTAAGATGACCGCTGAGGACTTCGAGCCCTATGCAGCTCTCTTTGAGCAGATCTATGGCATCGCTACTTACGAAGAGTATGTTGCTACCATGAAGCTTGTTGATGAGGATACGTATACTTACTCTGACCTCGCCCCCGAGACCGAGTATGTTATCTTCGCATTCAAGATGGGCGACGATATGTCTATCCTTTCTGCTGTAGAAACCTCTGAATTCACCACTGGTGAAGGCGATCCGGAACCGACTGAAGAAGAAATCTACTATCAGCTCGAGCCGACCACTCCGATTTCTGTTGCTTTCTCTCCCGCTACCCTTGCTCAGGCTGTAACCTATGGTGCTTTCTATGATGAAAACACTTCCAACTTCGGCCTTGCATTCCAGAATGCTGCTCAGCAGGTTGCTGTTCTCGACATCCAGGCTCCCGCTGGTCAGGCTACTCTCCCGGCTGGCAACTACACTGTAGCTCAGACCGCTGCTGCTGGTACTCTCGTTGCCGGTGACGCTATGCTCTACAGCCAGTACAGCGCTGGTTCTTACGTAGTTGTTGACAACTCTACCGCTCTCTGGATTACCTCCGGTACTCTTGCTGTTGCTGTTGAGGGTGCTAACTACACCATCACCGGTACTCTCCGTTCGCACTACGGCTCTACCATCAACATCGCTTACAACGGCCCGATCACCTTCCAGGCTCCGCAGCAGGGTGTTAAGAAGCACCAGATGGCTAAAATGCCGAAGGCTCCCAAGGCTCCGCGCAAATAATCTTTGATTATATAGGAAAAACAAAGTCGGCCCCTAAAGCCGGCTTTGCTTTTTTTTTGTTCGTTTTTATTTTGTTGTCTCGAAAAATATTTGTATCTTTGCAAACGAAAAAAAAGAAAATCTTTTTCCCTGACAATTACTGATAAAAAATATTGCTTATGAAGAAACTTTTCTCCCTTGTTTGTGCGCTTGCTCTTGTGCTCGCAGCAAATGCCGCATCCTTCAATCATCCAGTGTCTCTTCCGCAGCTTCACCGCGCTCCTGCGCTTGCGAAGACGGTCGGTAATCCGGTAAGAAAAGCACCTGCTGCTCAGATGGAAACTGTCGACCTTAGCTCGCAGATTGTTTCCGTTGAGTGTGCTTATTACTCCAACCCGGGCTACAGCCAGCCGGGTGCTTATGACTACTATTTCTTGCTGTCCGGTAATGAGGGCCTGGAATATGGCATTCCCGAACCGGCAATCATGTTCGATCTCTATCTTCCTACAAACACCGGTCTTGTTGATGGTACCTATACCATGGCTGCCGGCCAGCTTCAGAACATTTACCTTTTCCTCGAAGAGATGGATTATCTCTATGCGTATTATTACGGCTACTTCTTTTATGAGATCCAGAGTGCTTCGCTTACCATCAGCACGGTTCGTGCCGGTGTCTACAATCTCTCTCTTACTATGACCGATACGGAAAACGATACGTATACTGTTACGAAGAACAACGTGGCCATCACTGTGGTTGAAAATACTTCGGCTCCTGATGACGATCCGGACGATCCGCAGGATCCGGAAACCGGTCTTGACTATACCTTCGAGCCGACTCAGCCTACCACCATCAACTTTGTTGCTTCCGACTGCCAGCTCGATGACTATATTGCTGATTATGGTGAAGTGCTTCTCCAGCTCAGTGGCACCGAGTACCGTCTTGTTGTTGAGATGTTCCTTCCGGCTCTGGATGCCAACGGAAACATTCCTGCAGGCACTTATCAGGTAAGCAATTCGCAGGCCGACAATACCGTTTATGCTTCGCCGGGTGGCGATGAGCAGTACGATTATGGTACTTTCGTTATGGCCGGCTTCAATGCACAGGGCCAGTATACGGCTGCTTACTACGTAATCAGCGGCAGTATGACTGTCGGTTATACTGACGGTAATATGAGTGTCACCTTCACCGGTACCAGCTACAATGGCTCCAGCATCAGTGTCACCTACGGTGGAGAAGCTCCGTCCGTTGCTCTCGGCAATGTGGATGCTTCCGCTGCTGACAAGTTCCTCCGCGATGGTCAGGTGCTCATCCGCAAGAATGGCCGCGTTTATAACGCATTCGGCCAGACCGTAGAATAAATCCCGTTTTGCAGTTTTGCAGTTTTGCAGATCTGCAGATTTGCAGAAAGCAGGTGCCGATTCGTCGGTTATCTGCTTTTTTGTGCGTTTTTATTTGGTTATACCAAAAAATAGTACTACCTTTGCAAACGATTTCGGGCAACGTCCGTACGTGGCGTGTGTCCGTTAAGCCAGAAAACACAAATTCTCTAACAAAATATTATCATGCAATCTGTTGTAGTTCGATTTGTAGGTGACTCCGGTGATGGCATGCAGCTCACGGGTAACCTCTTTTCCTCTCTCTCCGCTATCCTCGGTGATGAGATTTCTACCTTCCCTGATTTTCCTGCAGAAATTCGCGCCCCGCAAGGTACTCTCGGTGGCGTGAGCGGTTTCCAAGTACACCTCGGTAAGGGTGTTTACACCCCGGGTGACAAGGCTGACGTGCTCGTAGCGATGAATGCCGCTGCGCTCAAAGTGAATGTGAAGAACATCCACGCGCATTCCATCATTATCTGCGACACTGACTCGTTTACGGCCAAGGATCTCGAAAAGGCGCTCTACAAGACCGACAATCCGTTCACTGAGCTCGGTCTTCCGGAATCCGTTCAGGTAGTTCCGGTTGCGCTCACCTCGCTTACTAAGGAGTCGCTCAAAGACTCGGGTATGGACCTCAAGGCTATTGTTCGTTCGAAGAACATGTTTGCCCTCGGTGTCGTTTGCTGGCTCTTCGAGCGCCCGATTGAGCACGAGATCTCTTTCCTTGAAGTTAAGTTCAAGAAAAAACCGGCCCTTATTTCTCCGAATGTAAAGGTGCTGACGGATGGCTACACC
>JAGHUE010000033.1 GCA_018064985.1 Candidatus Colicola faecequi
TCCTTACCCGCTTCACGATGAAGCGTGCATGCAGACGCTGGTGCGACAGCACGTGCAGTCCTTCCCAGGCAAACCCTTCCGATGCTGCCTCGAAGCTTTCCCCGTCGGGATATTCCGCAAGCGGAAACTCCCACAGATGTTGCCATATATCCTTCTCGCAACGTTGATGGATGAGTGTCTGTCCGTCAGCCGTCAGATAGATGCTATATAGCAGCCAGCGCTCCTTGAGTTTCGGACGTTCTTTCCTTACGGGAAGCAGGCTCACGGTTCCTGCTTCGTAGGCTTTGCATTGCCCTGTAAGCGGGCAATGGGCGCAATCCGGCTGACCGGGGGTGCAGAAGAGCGCCCCGAGTTCCATGATAGCCGAGTTGTGAAGCCGCGGATGCTCTCTGTCCAGAATGTCCCAGGCAAACTGCCGGAAGAGTTTCTTCCCGGCCGTGGTGTCAAACGGCTCATCGGAATCCATCAGCCTCGAGAGCACTCTGTACACGTTTCCGTCGGCCGCAGGGTAGGGCGCATCGTAGGCGAACGACATAATCGCCCCGGCTGTGTATTCGCCTACACCCGGCAGCGCCAGCACGTCTTCAAACGTCTTCGGGAAAGGCGTCTGGCCGCGCTCTACCACAAGCTGAGCCGCTTTGTGCAGGTTGCGCGCCCGGCTGTAGTAGCCGAGCCCCTGCCATAGCAGCATCACCTCGTCTTCGCTCGCAGCCGCCAGGTCTTCCACACGAGGAAAACGCTCTACGAACCGCCACCAATAATCCATTCCCTGCTGCACGCGGGTCTGCTGGAGAATAATCTCCGAGAGCCAGATGCGGTAAGGATCATCAGTCTCGCGCCAGGGCAATTCGCGCTTGGCGCTTTCGTACCACCGGTATAGTGCCTGATGATTAATCATTCTGCTTTACGATCGTTACGTCGCAATGCGGATAAGCGAACAGGAAGCCCATCTGAGGCAATTCGGTATAGAAGCGCTTCTGCAGCTCGAAATATACGTCCCAGTAGTTTTCCGTCAGCACCCAGGAGCGGGTTACGAACGTGATGTCATTGGAGTTGAGCTTCAAGAGTCCGACGAACGGGTCGGGAATGGGAGCGTGCTGTGTGTCAACCGACGAGGTGCTCTTTATTTCCGGTCGCTTGTCGGCCGAAGTAAGGATACGGCTGTCCGAACGGATAATGCTCTGAAGGGCCTCGATGCATTTGTCGGCATTCGAACCGTAAGCCACCGACACCTCGATGTCCACACGTCTGACAGGCTGTGCGGCAAAGTTGTTGATCGTGCCGTTGAAAAGCGTGCCGTTCGGCAGAATAATCACGCGGTTGTCAGTAGTGAGGATCTTTGTAGAAACGATCGAAACGCTCATTACAGTGCCCATATATCCTTGCGCCTCAATGAAATCGCCTGCCTTGAACGGCTTGAATATCAGCAGCATGATGCCACCTGCGAAATTCTGTACCGTGCCCGAAAGTGCCATACCGATGGCCATACCTCCGGCAGCCAGCAGGGCGGCAAACGAAGTGGTGTCAATACCGAGTGTCGAAATCGTGATAATCACCAGCACGGTCATCAATACGATGTTGACCAGCGAGATGACAAACGAGGCAATGGTGCGCTCTGTGTGGTGGCGCTTGAAAAATCCTACGAGCACTTTCTTTACCAGCCGGGTCATCCAATAACCCAAGGCGAAAATAACCAGAGCCATCAGCACTTTGATGCCGAAATGGATGGCCTGCTGCCCCATGTCGCTCCAGAAGGTCTGAGGGTCGGATACTGCCTGCTGCAGCATGGAGTGCGTAATCTGATGGATAGAATCCATCGGCAGAATCTTGGGTTCTGCAATATCTGTCTGTATCATAGTCTGTTATTTTTGGTTTCCTTCGAGGGAATCGGTTTTCTGTTTTTTGTCAGTAAAATAGCGGTAGCAAAGGCAGTCGTCGCCCAGCTTCTTCTCCAGCCTCAGATATACCGGCCAGCAGAGTACCGGCATCAATACCCCGATAGCCGAACCTGCGCAAACGTCCGCCAGGAAATGCTGGCACAGATAGATGCGCGAATAGCCTCCGAGGGCAGCAAACAGGAGCAACCCAAGCTGCATGAACGCCTGCATTTTCCTGCTGTACGGGAGGCGCCCCCGCATGGCGTTGTACGTGAGGAGCAGGGCGATAACGGTAGCGAAAACGAAGAAGGTCTGCGTGTGTCCCGAAGGGAAAGAGTGCCAATTGTGCATCCTTACGCCCTCGGTAGTGATCTCAGCGAAAGCCTGCTGCAGTTCGGCCGAGCATTCCCCGAAAAACGTCTTCGGGCGCGGCATGTTGAGTGCGCCTTTCAGCACCTGCACCACAGCCGTAGCCGACAGCTCGCACACTACGTAGTAAATCACAACGCTGTAGCGCTTTACGATGAAATAGAGCATCAGCGCATACAGCGGCCAGTTGGCCAGACCGGTAATGAACTTCATCACCTCGTCGAGCCAGGCGGCGTGATACGCGTTGAGCGCCAGATGCAGCTCTGCTTTGCCTGTCGAGCCGAGGGCTGCAAGCATCATGACCAGCAGCACCAGATAGCCGCTCAGATAGGGCGCGTTGTTCCTGAGAAACGTCTTCATGCTTGATTTCTTTTGTTAAAACGAAAAGCAAACTCAGATCAGTATACGGGTCTCTTTCCGGTATTCCGCGTAGCCGGGTTTGTTCTTCATCTGGCGGCTCTCCATCAGCGGGATGCTGATACCGAGGAAGAGGGCCGTGATGGCAATAGCGCCCGCAATGGTCCAATCGAGCGAATGCCCAGCCCATTGTACCCAGATGCCCCACCACATCAGGATCTCACCGAAGTAGTTGGGGTGACGTCCGTGCTTCCAGAGCCCCACCTTGCAGATCTGCCCGGGGTGCTCGCGGCGGAACTTATGCGCGGTTGTGTCGCTCAGGTGCTGGATGAGGGCTGCGCCGAGGCTCATCAGGGCGCCTATCCACGTGAAGACAGTCGCTTCGGGATGCTGCTCCAGAATGAGAATAGCGGGCACCATAGCCAGAAAAACCACCAGCGTCGGCATCATGTTGAGCCCGAAGAAGTTGATTATCTGGAAGAAGAAAGCGGGTTGCTCGTTGCGGTATTTGGAATAGCGCCAGTCTTCGTGCTGCAGACCCTTGAACGTTACGGCCCAGTTTGCGGTCAGGCGGATAGCCCATACCCAAACCGCAATGAGCATCACAACGCCCGCGAGCGAGATGCCCGTCAGAAGCGCGTAGAGCGAGAGCAGTACGGGTGGCAAGACGCTCCAATAGGGGTCGTAAACCGACACGTTCCTGTAAAGCATGCCGAATGCCCAGGTCAGGATGGTGGCAATCACGTCGGCCAGCAGGAGCGCCCATATCGGGGCCATGCTGTCTGCCGCGAGGCAGTAGGTCAGTATTCCTGCAGCCGTAGCCAGCAGGTAGACGATAGTAATGATGAGGAAACTGATGCTCCTCGATTCAGGTATCTTCATAATTCCCAAATTTACTAATTTACAAATTGACTAATTGACCCTCTGCCCCGCCGGGGTATAGAGCTTGCCGTCTTTCTCGATGTATATATGCCCGTCTATCAGCACTTTGCGTGCGTTTGCCGGTTCTGCGGAAGGCAGGTCGATTCCGGTATGGTCTTCCTGTGGCGGACCGTCCAGGTAGTCCTTGTCGCCATAGCCCAACGAATAAGTGAGTTGGTTCCATACGAAGCTTGTGCGCCTCGAGAGCCAACTCTTGCAACGGGTGGTAGCCTGCTGATAGTGGCTCTCGCCGCCGCTCGACCATTTGTTGCTGTCGTGCTGGAACGAGCGTTTCACTACCGCAAAATAGTCGTCGGCATAATCGCTGACGTCCTGCAACAGTTCGTTTTTCCAGCGATACCACGTGCGGTAATATTCGCGGTCGATAGCCTCTCCGCTATAGCGGAGCTGACGCATGAACGAGGTGGCCTCCAGGCGGCACTTGTTCCAGAAATCATATTGTGTCGAGGCTTGGAAATAGTTGCCTCCGTCCATGTATCCGAAGCACCAGTCGAGGTCCCATATCGGGCCGAAGATAT
>JAGHUE010000187.1 GCA_018064985.1 Candidatus Colicola faecequi
GGAAGGACCTCGGAAGTGAGGATACCGCAAGGAATACCTGCCTGGCGAAGGAGAACGCACCCCATACCATCGTAGATATTGAAGCGCTTGAGTTCCTCACCATCATTGCCGTAATAGATGGTGCCGTCGGTCATGCAACCGTCGACATCCATGAGGAAAAGTTTTATGGTTTTGAAATCAGACATATTATTTAGAATAAGACCGCTGCGCTTAAGGAGCAAAGAACAAGGACAAAGACCGCTACGCTTAAGGAGCAAAGAACAAGGACAATAGACCGCTACGCGAAAGAATTTATTTGTATTGCGGACAGGTCTTGCACCTGCGGATGCTATGGGAAGAGCTTTCGCGCGAAAGGAGGAAAGACACTTTCACACCACAGTCAAAATAGCGGAACGAACGAATCAGCTGTTGACCACCGGATTGATGATGATTAGCCTCCAAAGCGGCAGAAAACTCACGGCTGACAGGAACGCCATCACGCGTATCCGTAAGCCAAAGAAGCGTCATATTATCGGATGGAGACACATTGAAAGCATTAAAACCGTAATCGAGATACACGCCAACACCCAGGTATTTCCCGGAACGCCCCAATTCGAACTGATAGTCGGTTTCGGCAGCAAGGCCGTACCAGAGTTCCCGGAAATCGTTCATTTTTCCTCGAGCAACATGCTGCTGGCTCAATGTGGAATAAGCAAGCGCGTCGTAAATAGTGACATCATACTCGGGATAATAGACATCCACTTCCGCATAATCAAGCGATTCCTTGTAGCGTGCAGACAGATTATACATCACCTTCGGGCCAATGAACAGCCGCCAATCGCCTACGCCAAAGCCCAACTGAAGAGGGACCGACACATAGGTCTGGCGATGCGACTCGGACAGATACAGGTTGTAGGACACATCGATAGGAGAGCCCTGCACATTGATGGCAGAATAGCCATCGGTATATCCGGATTTCACGAATTTCGAAACAGAATAGTCAAGCGCGGCTCCAACGCGGAATCCCACATATTTTCCCATCAGGATGTAGGCCATGTCGAAACCGGTATTACCTCCGGGCTCAAGGCCTCCGAAGTCGGAGCGGTACGTGAGTCCGCTGACACCCCCACGGAGCGAGAGCTCCATCTGATGAATGAGTGCAGAATGTGAACTACGATAGACGGCTTGAACGGAAACTGCAGCCGAAAGCAGGAGCAAAACAACGAACTTCTTCATCGGATCAACAGTTTAAGAGTGGATACATCTTTTCCGCACATGATCTCTACGAGATAGAGACCACGAGGGAGAGGCGGCAACATAGCCTCCGTTTCCGCTTCGCCAGAAGCTACCTGTATACCGGCCGGAGTGAACACCCGGTAAGAGAATTCTCCAGTCGAAGAGATAAACGTATTTTCACCTGCTTCTGCAGGATTAGGCCACATCATAGTCTGCTGAGGAGCTGCAATCTCGATCGTATTGGAACGGACGTAGCGATAACTCATCGCGCCATTACTCAATTTTTTACCGACCTTCACCTTCAAATAGAACGAGCCGGACAGCTGACGATCTTCGGTATAGTAATCGACACGGTCGGGATATTTGGAGAACACAGCCACATCGTTCTTGTACCACTGGTACTCGTATGTATCAGCCGGATAATGCGAACGAAGCAAGCGATTGTTGCAGCAGATGATCCAGTTCAACTCATTCACAATGAGAGAGTCGCATTCCTCGATGACAGGGTCAACAATATCCGGAATGTCTATAACAGTATCGGTATATTCGACACAACGAGTAATGCAGATATCGTCTATTGCATAATCATTACCCCATCTATTTGCTGTTGCAGTAGGTGTAATTGTCAGTTTTACTCTTCTCGTATCGAGGGGAATTTCAAATTCTGCTGTAGCCTTAATCCATGGAGAAGGATTCCGATAGTCGGACTCAAGTGGCTGATTGTTGTCATACGGAATATCTCCCGTAAAATACGAGTCAAGCATAACACCCTCATCAGCAGCATACAATCTCAGCGTGAAGGATGGTATAGTTAATCCCGTGTTGCCGGCAGAACCGAACCATGTCTTCACATTGGCGAAACATGCAGAATAGTTGATTGTTTCACCAGGAGTAACTGTAACAACTGGAGACGTATAGAGCGGTTCTCCAGCACACGAGCCATCATCCACCAGCATGAAATAGCCGCGGGTAGTATCTCCCCAATAGGTGTGGTCGTCCTGCAGATGCCATCCTGCAGCATGTTTACCTACCTTCGTAAGAAGATATGTTTTCTGGAAATTATTGTCATAACCGCACATCAGATCAGCTTCTGATATCACTTGATGGTAGGCTCTGCCAATATTCGCGTTCGCGCGATGACTTATTGCGGGGTCTGCCGGATTATTACCTCCGAAATCTTCAATAAACAAAGTGTCTGTAACCGCACATTCCAGAATTGGTTCCACGTAAACAAGACGAACCGAACGGCCACGGTATCTCAAACTGGACCAATCCGGATCGACAATGTCAGAACGGAAAAACAGGTCGTAGGCCATGGTTATCCCATTGTACAACAGGCTTGTACCATTGTAAAGCGGGCCATTATACAGTTCGGTGCTTGGAGTAGACGTCCAATAGTAGCCTTTATCATTCGGCTCCTTTATCATAGTATAGGGGATTTCTTCGCGAAATCCCGCAGCAGGGAAGAACACAGCGCCGGCATTCTCCATTAATGTCCATGTATTCAAATCATACACATTAGTAGACCAACCTAATCGGCAAGGAACGAACGGAACAAAGGGACCATTGGTCAACCAATTGTCAGGAAGAATAATTACTCCAATAACATTTGAAGCAGTCGTTCGAATCGTAGCACAACTCCAAAGCTGATACGCATCAGGGCGTGAGTTAAAAATGTAGTTCCATTCGCCACGGGTAGGCGTTCTCCATGTATTCACAGGGAACGTATCAATTGCGTTTATCCCCCAATCTACAAAATACTCGTAGTCATCCATCGACTGGCTATTCTGTGTAGGGTTATCTCCAGTACCCCAACCAAACATATCAATCCATCCGGAATAAGTTGGACTGATATTGATGTTATCATAGCCTATCATGTCATACTGATGAGGGGCGAAGCGCCAGGTGTCGGTAGAGGCTTTGTATTGCAAGTTGCCGGGAGCAAAATAGATCAGCTTATCCGGGCCGGCGGTAAAAGGACCGAGGCCAGGAGGATTAGCAGCTATCATCCCGCAAGATGAAATTACAAACAACAAGAATGCTAATAACTGTTTTTTCATACAATCGCTTGAGCAAATGGGAAGTTTTTTGAAGATTTTCTTTAACGTAAGTCTTGCAGAATTGCAAAATTGCATAACTGCAAGTGCTCAGAGGTCGGATGGGAAAGTGATTTTGCGGTTCTGCTCTTCGCCGGAGACGATGTGGATAGGAGCAGAGGGGATATAGCGGAAGAGAATGCCGCAATCGTCGGTAGCCTGCAGAGCGGGATCTTGCAAAGCAAGACGGTAAGCCTCGGCGATGAGCGGAAGGCGGAAAGCCTGGGGCGTCTGCGCACGCATGATGGTGGAGCGGTCGGGAATCTCAGCTACGCAGCCATCGGGAGAGAGACGATAGACCGTGTCGGTAGAAGGAACTGCCACGGTAACGGCTTCGTGAGAAAGGAGCGCCTCGCAGACATCGGTAATGATGCGTGAGGAGACGAAAGGACGGGCAGCATCGTGGATGAGGATATTGACATCCGCCCACTCTTCCGCGGAAACAGACTGCTGCAACGCCTCGATAGCGTGAACGGAAGACTCCCAACGCTCACGGCCTCCGGGGACAACCGTACAGCCGAGGAGAGCGGAAACTTCGTCGATATAATCGGGGTGCATGACAACGAGGACATCGCTGATGCACGGGCAAGCGCGGAAAGCCCCGACCGCATGCTCGAGGACAGAGCGCCCGTCGGACAACGGGAGCAGCTGCTTGGGCTTGTCGCCTCCGAAGCGTTTGCCGGAGCCTCCGGCGAGGATGACTGCTATATTTTTCATAAGAGAAGACAGCCCCTTTCCCGCCCTACGGGCACCCTTTCCCCAACTGGGGCAAGGGAGGAGATTTGAGACTTTGTTGGATAGATTGTTATTTTGTAGATACCCTTGATGGATAAATTGCTATTTTAGTAGATACCCTTGCCCCTATGGGGATGAAGGCCCTGCGCCTTATTTAGCGGGCCGATATGGTATCCTGTGAATGCCATAGAACTCCTTATAGGGTTCGGCGGAGCCGGGGGAAAGGGGCTCTTTAATGATAAAACCTCGTGCCGGGGAGGCAGGAGAAAGAATCGATGACGCCAACCACGCGATCCTGCTCGTCGAGGACAATGAGCGAATGGATGGAGTAATGGTTCATCTCTTCACCTGCATCGACAATGCGGGCAGAAGAGCGGATGGTCTTGGGGTTGGCCGTCATGATGGCGCTTACGGGCGTAAGGAAGAAGGCTTCCTTGAGCGACTGCATGGCGCGACGGACATCACCATCGGTGATGAGACCGAGGAGTTTGCCCTCTGAAACGATGATTCCGAGACCGAGTTTACCGTTGGTTACCACCTCGATAGCCTCACCCATGGGGCAATCGGGCGCAAGGAGCGGAAGATCGGAGCTGACCATCATATCGCTCACGCGAGTGAGAAGACGGCGGCCCAGATCACCTCCCGGATGACGCTCGGCAAAGTCAATCGGCTGGAAATGGCGGGCTTCCATGAGCGCGCACGCGAGCGCGTCACCCATTGCGAGCGCGGCCGTAGTAGAAGAGGTGGGAGCCAGATTGAGCGGATCGGCCTCTTTCTCAACCGAGACACGGAGAACCGCATCGGAATAGCGGGCGAGAAGGGAGTCGGGACGACCGGTAAGCGCGATGACGGGGATATGGTGCTCCTTGAGCAGCGGGATGAAGCGGAGGAGCTCCTCGGTATTGCCGGAATAGGAGATGGCAATGAGGACATCGGAAGGTTGGAGCATTCCGAGATCGCCGTGGAAAGCGTCGAGGGGGTTGAGGAAGAAAGCGGGAGTGCCGGTAGACGCGAGGGTGGCAGCCAGTTTAGTGGCAATATGGCCGGACTTTCCGACACCGGTAACGAGCACTTTCCCTTTGCAAGCAAGGATGAGCTGAACAGCCCGATCGAACGATTCGTCGATGAAAGGAATGAGGTCGAGAAGCGCTTTGGCCTCGGTCTGCAGGCAATTTATGGCGGTTGTGCGTATCATAATAGGGAGCCCCTTTCCCCCGCCCCTATAAGGAACTCTATGATGTCCAAGGACATCAACTGCCCCGCTAAATAAGGCGCTGGGGCGTCATCCTAAAAGGGCAAGGGGTGAATGGAGGGCGGGCGATGGATAATGTATTATTGTTTATATACAGAGAAAAAGGCGGCGGTCATGCGGTTCCATTCGTACTTGACTTTCTCCCGACGGAGGTAGTCGGTAAAGGCAGCGGAACGGTCGGCCGAGAAGAAGTCGATTACGGAATCGGCAATGGCAACAGGGTCGGGATCAACCGCATAACCCATCTTGCCGTGGTGGACGATTTCACCCAAACCTCCGACGTTGGTCACGAGCATGGGTTTCTCGAAATGGAAGGCCACCTGGGTGACTCCGGACTGGGTGGCCGACTTGTAGGGCTGGACGATGAGATCGGCTGCGCCGAAGTAGGCAGGAAGGAGGGCATCGGCAATGAACTCGTTATGCAGAATCACCTCATTCTCAATGGAATAGCGGGCAATGAGTTCGCGGTACTTCTGCTCGTCTTCATAGAATTCCCCGGCAATGATGAGGGTCGGGAGCGAGAAGCCGCGACGCTTCATTTCGCCCATGGCGTGAAGCATGAGGTCGAGCCCCTTGTATGCACGAACGAGACCGAAGAAAAGGAGGTAGCGACGGGAAGGATCAAGGCCGAGACGAGCACAGGCTTCAGGCTTGGGGAGACGGTCGCCATAATGGTCGTAAATGGGGTGCGGAGAGAAGGTCTTGGGCACCTGATTCTTATCAAGTTTTTCGATGTCTTTCACAACGGATTCGGAGAGGGCAACGAAGCCATCCTGAGCAGCCACGAAGTAGGGCGAGAAGAGCTTGTCGAGGAGCGACGGCTCATGCGGCAACATATTGTGTACCAGCGAGATGCAACGCGTGTGGCGGTTTTTGCGAACAAGACGGCAGACCGTGCCGAAAGCAGGTGCCATGAAGGACATCCAATAGCAACAGATGAGCATGTCGGGAGCCTCGCGACGAAGACGGCGTCCGAGCGAAATCCAATTGCAGGGATTGCAGCTGTTGAGGGCGCGGGCGATGTGGAGATCGGAAGGCGCTTTTTCGGAAGAGAACTGCGTCTTTCCGGGGAAGAGGAAGGACGGATACTGGAGGGTGAAAGTGAGAACTTCCACCTGATGCCCTTCCGCCTGAAACTGGCGGGCGAGGCGCTCGTTGAAAGCCGCCAAGCCACCGCGGTAGGGATATGCTGTTCCGAGTATGGTTATCTTCATTTTATGCAGAAATGAGATGAATATGAATAAAAATTATGCGGTCGACAGGAGGTGCGAAAGTCCACTCTACTTCCACTCTAAGTCCACACGAAGTCCGAAGGAGGCGGCCAGGAGATTTTATGCAGCGATTGCATAAAAACCGAGAGTAATCGCGGAAGATTACAGGTCGGGGAGGCAGGAGTTACGGACCGACTTACCGATGAACGGGAGCAAGAGCTGCAAGGCTGCGTTACTGCTGGTCGGGGAAGGCGTCGAAACCTTGTGCGCGGAGAGCGATTTCCTCACCATTCTGTCCGATGAGAGAAGCCC
>JAGHUE010000060.1 GCA_018064985.1 Candidatus Colicola faecequi
AGGCTGCACGGAGCTCTTGATCGGCATTGGCGGAAGCGCTACGAACGATGCCGGAACCGGTATGCTGACGGCTTTAGGGTGGCGTTTTCTTGACAAGAACGGTGAGGAACTGGCAGGAGTAGGCGGCAATCTGGATAAGATAGAAAAGATAGACGATTCTCTCGTGCCCGAAGCTGTACGTCGACTCCATGTACGCGTTGTCTGCGATGTGGAGACTCCGTTCTTTGGCCCGAATGGCGCCACTCGTGTGTTTGCCCCACAGAAAGGAGCCGATGAAGAGACGGTAGAGGAACTGGAAGCCGGCATGCAGCATTTCGCTTCGCTCATCGGCGGAGATTTCGCTTCGCAGCCCGGAACGGGCGCTGCCGGCGGTCTGGGTGGCGGCCTCAAGGTTTTTCTTCATGCTGAATTGATTTCGGGCGCAGAACTGGTGCTCGATACGATTGGTTTTGACCAACTGCTGGAGGAAACCGACCTGGTGATTACGGGTGAAGGAAAATCCGATAGCCAGACGCTGACGGGCAAGACGCCTTATTGCGTAATGCAGCATGCCCGCAGGAGGGGCATTCCTACGATAGGAATAGCCGGCCGGATAGAAGAGAAAGAGCGCTTGCTTGAAGCCGGTTTTGCAGACTTCCTCTGCATTAACGAAGGCTGCGAACTTCCGCTGCAAGAACTTATGTGCCGGAATGTGGCAGCAGAAAACGTTAAACTGTGCGTTCGTCGCATAGCGGAAAGATTATAATTATGAATAGTGCAATTGCGGCAATAATCGGCCTTGCATTGGCCATTGCGTTGATTATCCGTAAGCAGAGTCCTGCCTACAGCCTCATCTTGGGTGCACTTCTTGGTGGCATCCTGGCCGGATGGGGGCTTGAAGATACTGTGCTGAAGATGATCAGTGGCGTGAAAGACATCTCGCCCGCCATCCTCCGTATTTTGGCAGCAGGTGTGCTTACCGGTGCCCTCATCCGTACTCGTTCGGCAGAGAGCATAGCCGGGGGAATCATCCGCGTTTTCGGCGAAAAACAAGCCTATCTGGCTATTGCGCTTTCGGCAATGGTGCTTACCGGAGTAGGAGTGTTTGTAGACGTGAGCGTGATTACCGTGGCGCCTATTATCCTCATTATGGCTAAGAAGACGGGGTTGCCGCTTACGAAACTCCTCTTCGCAGCTATTGCCGGAGGAAAATGCGGCAATATCATGTCGCCCAACCCGAATACGATTATCAGTGCGGAAAACTATGGGGCTTCCCTTCCTGATGTAATGGCCGCAGGTGTGGTTCCTGCGTTGGTGGGGCTCGTTGTAAGTGTTTATCTCATAGTGCCGCTGGTGCCAGGTAAGAAAACGGAAGCAGAGGGTGGGACCCTTCTGCAGACTGATGGTCAACCGGCTTTCCCGGCAGCAATAGCCGGTCCGCTCTTCGCTATTCTCCTTCTGGCGCTCCGTCCGCTTTTCGGCATAAAAATAGACCCGATGGTTGCCCTTCCGGCAGGTGGACTTGTTTGCCTTCTTACTACCCGCCAATGGCGAATCACTACCGATGCCCTCCGTTACGGCTTGGAGAAAATGTCGGGTGTTGCCGTCTTGCTGGTTGCTACCGGTACGATTGCCGGAATTATCAAGTCGAGCAGCTTGTCGGAATGGCTTATTGCTGTAATGCAGGGATGGCAGGGCGGTCAGCTCCTGATGGCCCCGCTTACGGGTGCGCTTATGAGTGGCGCTACGGCCAGCACTACTGCAGGCGCCACCATTGCTTCTTCTTCGTTCGCCTCAGCTGTATTGGCTACGGGAGTATCGGCAGTATGGGCGGCAGCCATGACCAATGCGGGTGCTACAATGATCGACCATCTGCCTCACGGCTCGTTCTTCCATACAACGGGCGGCTCGGTAGAAATGCCGATGGGTGATCGCTTGCGCCTCATTCCGTTTGAATCGCTTACCGGCTTCTGCCTTACGCTGATGTCGGTTCTTTTGTCGCTCTTTTTCGCGTAAATGAATTGCATTTCCGTATATCAGTCACCGCTTGGCGAGATGGTGCTGGCCAGCACGGATGGCCGGATAAGCGGCTTGTGGTTTTTGGGGCAGAAGTATTTCGGCAGTACGCTTGTGGGCAATGAAGTGGAAAAAGAAGACGATGCAATCCGACAGACTAAGCGGTGGCTCGACCGGTATTTTGCCGGAGAGACGCCCGATGGTTTGCCCCCGCTGAGGCTCAGCGGTTCGGCATTCAAGCAAACCGTGGCGCAGATTATGCTCCGAATTCCGCGCGGACAAACGATGACGTACGGAGAAATAGCAGCTGAAGCTGCCCGCTTGCTCGGGATGCCGCGAATGTCGGCTCAAGCAGTTGGCGGGGCTGTAGGTCACAACCCGATAAGTATTCTGGTGCCGTGTCACAGGGTAGTGGGAGCTAGCGGCAAACTGACGGGTTATGCCGGTGGCCTGGAGCGCAAGCAGGCGCTTCTGACGCTGGAAAAAATCGTTTTGAAAACAACAGAATCATGATAAAAGCCATATTTTTTGATTTCGACGGCACGCTGGCCGACACGGCTCCTGCTATCGTGCGGACTGCTCAAGAGAGTTTCCGCATGATGGGCTTGCCTGTTCCTTCCGACGAAACAGTCCGTCAGACCATCGGTATCCCTCTCACTCAGGCGCTGCAAAAGCAGGGCAACCTCTCCGATGCTGAGGCTGTGCGTGCAGCCGAGATCTATGCCGACAATTTCCTTACTTTCGAGGGTCCGCTCGTGAAGGTCTTCCCTCATGTGAAAGAGACGCTCTCCGAACTGCGAACAATGGGACTAGGAATGGCTATCTGTACTTCGCGCAACAAGGAAAGCCTCGAATATATACTTGAGCACAGAGAGCTCAAAGAGTTTTTCTCTCTCAAACTCACCAACAATGACCGTCTTACTCCCAAACCTGCACCCGACATGGTGCTCGCTTTGCTGGAACGAACGGGCCTCGGGGCGGATGAAGTGCTCGTGGTGGGCGATACCACATTCGATATAGAGATGGGCAACAGGGCCGGCTGCCGAACCGTAGCCGTTACCTACGGAAATCACTCTCGTGAGCAGCTCCTAACCGCATCGCCCGACTGGGTGATTGACGATTTTAGGGAACTTCTTTCTGTAGTGAACAAAGCAAATTCTGCGACAGGAGAAATAACACTTGCCCGTGCACAGCAGATGGTCGATGAGTGGATTCACACCTATGGCGTCCGCTATTTCTCGGAGCTTACCAATATGGCCGTCCTCACCGAGGAAGTAGGGGAACTCGCCCGCATTATGAGCCGCAAGTATGGCGATCAATCCTTCAAGCCCGGTGAACCTACCGACCCATCCGATGAGATGGCCGACGTGCTTTGGGTTCTTCTCTGCCTGGCCAATCAGACAGGTGTGAACATCACGGATGCATTCGTTAAGAACCTTGAAAAGAAAACGAGTCGTGACAAAAATCGGCACATCAATAATCCGAAACTGAAATGACAAAAGCCAGTATAACCATGCTCGGAACGGGCAATGCGGGAGCCACCCGTTGCTACAACACCTGCTTCTTCCTTGAGGCAGGAGCTGACGGCTTGCTCGTGGATGCAGGCGGAGGCAATGGCATTCTCAAGCAGCTCAATGCGGCAGGTATACCGTTGAAGCGTATCCACCATTTGTTTCTGACGCATACGCATACCGACCACGTGTTGGGCTGCGTCTGGGTAATCCGAATGGCAATGCAGAAGCTCAACAGCGGCAAATATGAAGGTCCGCTGCATATTTATTCGCATGCAAAGGGTATCCGTACTCTCCGTCAAATCTGCGAGCTTACTCTTCCGGTCAAGGTGACTCGCCATTTCGATTCAATGGTGGTCTTCCATGAATTGCAGAGCGGCGAGACGTTCTCCGTGGGAAAACTCACTTTTGAGGCATTCGATATCCTTTCGAATAAAGAACTGCAGTTCGGCTTCCGCACCATCTTGCCAAACGGTTGCTCGCTTATCTGCTTGGGCGATGAGCCCTGCAGCCCCGAGCTTCGCCCGATGCTCAAGAACGTGGATTGGCTTCTCAGCGAGGCCTTCTGCCTCTATGCCGATCGCGAGCGCTTCAAGCCATACGAGAAATTCCACTCCACGGCGGCCGATGCCGGACGTATGGCCGAGGAAGCCGGGGTAAAGCACCTGCTATTGTATCACACGGTTGATGCCGATATAGAAACTCGTGCCGAGCGCTTCATTGCTGAGGCTGCAGCCTATTTCCATGGACATATTTGTGTGCCTGACGATTTGCAAACAATTATGCTTTAATCTCGATGAAACGATATATTTTTCTCTTTTCTCTGCTTATGTCCATCGGGGCATGGGGTCAAAATTTGGTTTTGGATTCCCTCCCGACTGCTATTGAAAATATAGCGGAAATGCTTGCGAATAAAGAGCGACCGGATAACACGGCTCTATTCGCGGACGAAGAACGTCCGTTTTTCAATATTCATGATTCGGTCAGCACGATTATCAACCGAACGCTTGATTCACTGGCCGGTACGGTAAGCGTAGTGGTGTATGACGCAGATGCGGATACGGCAGTTTTTGTACGTGATGGTCAACTGTTGATGCATCCAGCTTCCACGCTGAAGCTTTTCTCCTGCGTTGCTGCTCTTCATTACCTGGGGGCCGACTATTCTTTCCGCACGGAAGTGTATTCCGAGGGCGGTAATCTATATGTGCGTGGCGGAATGGATCCGACATTCAGCTCTAAGCAGATGAACAGTCTGGCAGATCAGATTGTAAAGGCGGGCATACAGAAAATCGACCGTCTTTACGCCGATCTCTCTCTCAAAGATCTCACAGACAAGGGAGTTGGCTGGCGCTGGGATGATACGGGTGCTGACTCTCCTGTACTTATGCCTCTCATTTACAATCGTGAGGCGGATTTCATGCAGGTGCTTCTGGAGCGCCTCCGCAGCAAGGGCATCCGTGTAGCCAATACCAAATCGGGTAGGGCTGTGGTGCCGCAGAACGCTCGGCTCGTTGCACAAATCAGCCGTCCGCTTATGGAGGTAATGCCTCAATGCTTGAAAGAGTCCGACAATCTCTATGCAGAGTCTATTCTCTATCAGCTCAATCCTCGCGGTCAATACCTTCCTGCCGGGGAAGGGGCAGTCCGTCGTACAGGATTTTCTTTCGGAGATAGGAGTGGCCGGGCATTATCGCATTGTGGATGGCAGCGGCTTGAGCTACTACAATCTTGTTTCTGCTCAAATGGAAGCAACGCTTCTCCGCTATGCCTATGCTGATCCACGGATCTATCGTTATTTACGCGAGTCGCTCCCTGTTGCAGGTATGGACGGAACACTCAAAAAGCGTTTGACCGAACCCGACATGCAAGGTCGTGTGCGCGCGAAGACCGGCAGCATAAGCGGTGCTGTTTCATTAGCCGGTTATGCATATGCGGAGTGTGGACGCACTTATGTTTTCTCTATTATCTGCAATGGTGTTGCTCCAGGGGAGAGCAAGCATTACCGGGCTATGCAGGATAAAATACTCACATTACTCTGTTTACAAACCGATTAACTCTTATGCATATTATGTCATTCGAAGGTGGATCACTCCATAAGGAAGGCGGCATTCGCATTGTCAACCTCAGCGGCTCCTGGTATGAAATGGGGCGTCAGTACGGGAATCTCGTTCGCCCACAGCTTGAGCATGTGTTCGCTTTTCTGCTGGAAAAAGCCGATACGCCCAAGAAGCTGGAGGATGTCAGTCTGATAGCCGAACGCCTCTATGGTCATTATCCGCAGGTGCTGCGCGATTTTTTCCGTGGCGCAGCAGAGACTTCCGGCCTTACGGAAAAACAACTCCATATGGTCAATGCCGTGGAATACGCGGAACCGGCCTTCATGTGCAGCGCATTGGCTGCATGGGGGGATTATTCCCAAGGTCCGCTCGTTTACGGCCGCAACTATGATGCGATGAGCTATCTCCCAATCAAGGACGATCTGCTTATCACGGTATTCCATCCGGAAGGGATGCTCAGTGCACTTACAGTGGGCTATGCAGGCGAGATTTATTGCGTGAACGGCTACAACGAACGCGATCTTTTCCTCGAGCTCAACAACGGAATGCCTTCTGCCGGATTTGATATCCGCTACGACCTCCAGGCCTCCACAACCGAGCTGCTGATGCTTTTGTTCCGTGCGGAAAATATGCAGGATGTCGATAGCTTCTTCCGCCAAACGCAGAGTTTCTCATCGATTATCATCGGCGTGGCAGATAAGCAGGAAGCCCGCTCCTATGAATGGTGTACGGCCGGGGTGCAACGTGCCGACGGTGAATCCCCTTGTGGCACGATGATGCAGACCAACCATTATGTGCATCCCGCATGGCCCTATCCCGTGCCCGACGATGAGAAGAGCTGGTTTACTCTTACCCGCAGATGCAATATATCGGCTCTGGCAGAACGCTACAAGGGGCAGATCGATGCAGAACGGATGTGCTGCATCATGCAGACTCCTATTGCAGAAGGCGGTCCGATGTTCACGCCTTTCACGCTCTACCAGCTGGTGGTAGTGCCTGAAGAGCACAAACTGATGATGCGTATTACCGAGGGAGCCGACTGGACAGAGATTGACTTGCGTGAGTACTTAAACATTCGATAACCGTGCGAAGATTGCTTGTTTTGATATTAGTTTGCGTTTCGCACCTCGCGAACGCTCAAGATTTTCTGAATCTGCGTGATGATGCACTCGATTTCAGCAGTCGCAGCGGAGGTTCGGCAGCTGTGTCCTGCACCTATATGTCGGTCGATCAGCATGGCGACTCATTGTTGCTCAGCGGCAAGGTGTTTATCCCTAAGGGCGGCATTGCTCGGGGGATAATCCTTCTGCCGCACTACACGGTAGCTGCCAATTCGGAAGTGCCTTCTGCATGCAAACCGATAGAAGCCCGATTGGCCGATAAAGGATACGTGCTCGTCATGCCTGATTATCAGGGCTACGGCATCAGTTCCGTGAAAGACGGCAGAGCGCAGCTCCATCCATACCTCGATGCATCGCTTGCAGCCCGTCAGACAGTAGATATGTTTCTGGTAGCCCGTTCGTTCTTGGAG
>JAGHUE010000087.1 GCA_018064985.1 Candidatus Colicola faecequi
GCAGAATATCGTTCACGCTTCCGACGGCCCGGAGACTGCAGCAGCCGAGCTCAAGCGTTTCTTCCGCGACGAAGAGATTTTCGACTGGGCCAATCCGCAGACGGTAGCACTCTACGCAACTGACGAAATCTGATAAGCCGGAAGATAAAAAGAAAAGGGCCCTCCCACAGCGGGACGGCCCTTTTTGTTTGGCAAGCTGCACGGCAGCTCAAATTGCCGACAGCATCTTATGCTCTGCGAGCAGCTGCATCTTTGTAGTACTTCTGATCAACGAATACGTCAGTGGTGTACGGATTGATGTGACGCTTGCACGACTGATTGATGATGTAAGAAATGGCAATCGTATTGGTGATGAGAGCGAGTGCGCTGACAACGGTCATTGCAGTAGGATCAGCACCTTCAGCAGTACCTGCTACGATAGAAGTTACATCGTTGTTTACATAGAGCGACGGGAGGGTTGCCCATGCGAAATGCTTACCACCTTCGCCAACCAGCCATTCCTGGAAGAGAGGCACTACCTGTGCGAACATGCACCAGATTGCGAGAGTGTTGGCACGGTTCTGAATCCAACCGCCCTTGTTCCAACCGAGGGCAGCAATAGTAGGAGCGAGAAGAAGGGCAATGCCGCAGAACCAAGAGTGAGTGGGGAGGCAGTTGTAGGTGTATGCGAAGTTCCAGATATCATAAACGAGGATATACACCCACGTCATATCCGGCCAAAGCATATCGGTCTTATCCTTGGAAGAATAAACCGACCACCATGCGGTCATACAGAAGATATTGAGGATACCGGCAACACCGTTCATGATGTTGTGCCAACCGCCGAATGCCCATACGCCTTCCTCGGTAAGCCCCCATACATACCAGAAACGGGCAGCATGTTCAAAGTCGGAAACAACAGCAATCAGGATGTTGATAGCCACGATGATGAACGGGAAGCACTTGAACCAATGCTGCTTACCGATACCGAGCTCATACTTGATGAGCATAAAACCGATACAACCGGTAAGTGCGGCATAGAGTTTAGCGTAGTGGAACCAACCGCCCATGTAGAGGTGGGTAGGATTCTGGAGCGCCCATTCAGCACCCATGCGGACACCAATGAAGATAGAAAGGAAATAAACGGTAAGAGCTGCGGGAATCACACCGAAAGTGATCACGCCGCCCCATTTCGTACGACGGGCAAATTCGTTGAAAAGAATAAGACCGACCAATACAACGAGCATCATGCCCCATTGCGCGAGCGCGTGCTCGCCATAAACATTAAATAACATAAACTGTAGGATTAAATGAGTTTTTCGTTGTCTAAGCAGACATTTTGTGGTATTATTACCGCAAAGATACGCAATATTTCATTTATAAACAAATGGTGAGGTTAATTTAATGGCAAAAAAGCGCCAAATCAAACATTATACAGCACTTCTTGAACATTACTTGGCGCAAAACTTGTCCGATAATATTGCCGATTCTGCCAATTATTTGCTTATGTCGGAAAAAATTCGTACTTTTGCAGAAGAAAACTGAACATATATGAATTGTCCACATAATCCGCAGATCGACTGCCCCTGTACGAAAGATTGCCCGCGCCACGGTCATTGTTGTGCTTGCGTTGCGCATCATAAGAAAATGCAGACCAAACTGCCCGCTTGTCTTCGCGGCATAGTTTTTGAAGAGTAAGCAGAAAACGAGAAAACATGAAAAAGATTTTCCTTATAGCAGCAATAGCGCTGAACGTTTTTGCTGCCAATGCTCAAACGGAGACAAATTTTGAAGATGAGCAGGCAACATATTATGTAATGGAGAAAATGCCCGAATTTCCGGGCGGACAAGGTAAGCTGTTCCGCTTCATTTACGACAATCTGCAATACCCGATGCTTGAGGCTGCTCAACGGCATCAGGGCAAAACAATCTGCCAGTTTGTAGTAGAGCGAGACGGCAGCATTTCTAATGTGGAAATTGTCCGCAGCTCGGGCTACGAAGCACTTGACAATGAGGCACTTCGCATCATCAGTCTGATGCCGAAATGGAATCCCGGCGGATTTCTGAGAGGGGGAGAACTGGAAACACGACGGATCAAATACACGATTCCGATCACCTTCAAACTTGAACCCATTATCGTGCAGCCTCAGTTTCCTGGTGGAGCAGATGCGCAGCAAGCTTATCTGACGAAGAACATGAAGTATCCGAAGGATGCCAAGAAGGCACTTCTGGAGGGTACGGCAATCTGCCAATTCAAGATAGCGGAAGACGGCAGCGTAAAAGAGCCGGAGGTATTCGTTAGTGCAGGCTCAGAATCGCTTGATAAAGAGGCGCTTCGACTTGTGAGCACAATGCCAAAATGGACACCCGGAACAATAGATGAGAAGCCGCAGGAAATGTCAGCTGCCATGTTTGTTGTATTCTCTCTTCCGTCAGAATTCATCAACAAGCAGACCGGAGTAAAAGTGTCGGTTGAGCCGAAGATGGATGACCGACAAGCCGTCGGCCAGTTGCCCGTACCGGCTTGCAGGGATAAAGCAACAGGGGAGATTTCGCTGAAAGTGCTGATCGGGACAGACGGACAGGTGCTGAGCGTAATGGCAGCTGAAGGCACAACACTCGACAATCCGGACATTTACGAACTCACTCGCAAAGCCGCTCTCAAGGCCAGATTCAATGCCGCAGAGAAGGAGAGCGTCGGATTGTTGGTTTACAAATTTTCGAGCAAATAAAAAGTCTACTCTACGTCTACTCTAAGTCTACTCAAACGAGCATAAAAAAGCCCGCCTCGATGAGGTGGGCTTTTCTATGTCATATGTTGGTACATAATTGCTCATTTGCATGAGGAAAAGAATGTTTTTAACTCAGAAGCAAACTCCTTTTGAACTGCCAAGTTAAGCGCGTTGTCGGAGAGCACGTTCGCGAGCAACGTCATGTGAAGCGCGTTGTTGGTGGGGTTCTCCCGGCAAAAGCGACTGTATTCTTCCAGATTGAAGTCGGGATTGGCGGCAGCAGGGATAAATTCCGCTATTTTTTTGCGGTCGTTGCACAAGTCGAAAACTGTCTTGTTTCTGAGATTGGTGAGGTCCATATCGTTGAGAATTACGGGACAAAGATAATACATTTTTCGAAAACACACAAGTGATGCAATTTTTATTACATAAAAAAACGCAAAAGATTTGCCCATGTCAGAAAATAGTTGTACCTTTGCAGAGGATTTATGCGTGTGTTGCGCAAGTGTGCACGCTTACGCATGTTGATTCCGCTCCCCTTGCTTAATATTTTTTCACTATAACAGATATGAACACACTTCAAGAACTTACTGACAAAATCTACGCTGAGGGCGTAGAGAAGGGTAGAAACGAAGCAGCTCAGATCGTAAGCGAAGCAGAAGCTAAGGCTGCTGCCATCCTCGCTGCCGCTGAGAAAGAAGCTGCTGAGAAGATCCAGAAAGCTGAGCAGAAAGCTGCTGAGCTCGACAAGAACACTCGCGCAGAGCTCAAGCTCTATGCCGATCAGTCGGTCAATGCCATCAAGACCGAAATCACCAACTTGCTTACCGACAAGCTTGCTGCTGATTCCGTAAAGGCTGCAACTGCTGACAAGGCATTCATGCAGAAGCTCATTGCAGAACTCGCACAGGAGCTGGCTAAGGGCGGTGACGTAGTAATCGCTGCCAAAGACGCAGAAGCTCTCAAGGCTTATGTAGCCGCCAACCTCAAAGGCTTGCTCGAGAAGGGCGTTAAGATTGAAGAAGTAAAGGGCCAGAAGGCAGAGTTCGCCATTGCTCCGGCTAAGGGCGGCTACAAGCTCAACTTCGGTGATGCCGAGTTTATCGCTTACTTCAAGGAATATCTCCGTCCGCAGATCCAGGAATTGCTTTTCTAATCGGATAAACACAGAAAATTCATGTTATATCATTGCTTACTCGTAGGGTTGCAGGACCTACAGCTCGATACGAAGCAGAAGCTCTCGGAAGCTGAGCTCGTAGAGATGATGGAAGAATCGCTTGCCGACCAGGACAAGGCGTTTCTCCATGAACTGATGATGCAGCCCAACGATGACAGAATAACGGCAATTCTCGAGGCCGATGACGATTTGCAGAAGGCGAGCCCTCTCCGCGAGGAAGACCTTCGTTGGCAGATTGTTTATCAGTTGGGTGCTCGCTCGAAGAATGCTTTCGTTCGCAGCTGGTATGAGTTCAATCTCAATTTGAACAACGTACTGGCCGCATCGATTTGCCGCAAACACGGCTTCGACATCAAGAAAGCCATCGTAGGCGAGGGTGAGGTGCAGGATGCGCTTCGCACCAGCCAGGCTAAGGATTTCGGACTGGGCTCTTCGCTCGAAGAACTCGACGACATCCTCCGCTTGAGCGAGATCAGCGACCTCTACGACCGCGAGAAAAAGACCGATGCCCTCCGCTGGCGCTGGCTCGAGGAGCACACGCTCTTCAAATATTACGAGCTTGAAAACGTACTGAGCTACTATCTGATGGCCAAGATGCTCTACAGATGGGATCTGCTCAACGTGGAAGAAGGCCAGAAGGTATTCCGTGCGCTCATCGCTGACATGAAACGCGATGTCCGCTTCGATAAATGATTTTAATAAACAAAAACAGATATGACTACAGGTAAAGTAAAAGGTATCATCTCGAACCTCGTAACGGTGGCAGTAGATGGTCCTGTTTCGCAGAATGAAATCTGCTACATCACAATCGGCTCCACCAAGCTGATGGCTGAGGTCATCAAGGTAATCGGCGACAACGTCTATGCGCAGGTTTTCGAATCTACTCGTGGCTTGAAAGTCGGCAACCTCGTTGAGTTTACCGGCCACATGCTTGAGGTAACTCTTGGTCCGGGCCTCTTGAGCCGTAACTACGACGGTCTCCAGAACGACCTTGACAAACTCCACGGCGTATTCCTCCAGCGTGGTGAGTACAACTACCCGCTCGACGAGGAGAAACTCTGGCACTTCAAGCCTATTGCAAAGGTAGGCGACAAGGTAGACGCAGCTGCTTGGCTTGGCGAAGTAGACGAAAACCATCAGCCGCACAAGATCATGGTGCCGTTCGTTTTCAAGGGCGTTTATACCATCAAGAGCATTGCTGCTGAAGGCGAATACAAAATCCACGACGTAATGGCTGTTCTTACCGATGCCGAAGGCCAGGATCACGAAGTGACCATGGTTCAGAAATGGCCGGTAAAGAAGGCTGTGCTTGCTTACAAAGAAAAACCGCGTCCATTCAAGTTGCTTGAAACCGGCGTTCGTACGATCGATACGGCCAACCCGCTCTGCGAAGGTGGTACCGGCTTCATCCCCGGTCCGTTCGGTACGGGCAAAACCGTGCTCCAGCACGCTATCTCCAAGCAGGCTGAAGCCGATATCGTGATCATCGCTGCCTGCGGCGAGCGTGCAAATGAGGTTGTGGAAACCTTCACCGAGTTCCCCGAACTTGATGACCCGCACACCGGCCGTAAGCTCATGGAGCGTACGATCATCATCGCCAACACCTCCAACATGCCGGTTGCTTCCCGTGAGGCTTCCGTATACACTTCCATGGCTATCGCCGAGTACTATCGCTCGATGGGTCTCCGCGTTCTCCTCATGGCTGACTCCACTTCCCGTTGGGCACAGGCTCTCCGTGATATGTCCAACCGTCTGGAGGAACTTCCGGGCCAGGATGCATTCCCGATGGACCTTTCCGCTATCATCGGCGCATTCTACGCACGCGCAGGTTACGTATATCTTAATAATGGTGCTACCGGTTCGGTTACCTTCCTCGGTACCGTATCTCCGGCAGGTGGTAACCTCAAGGAGCCCGTTACCGAAGGTACGAAGAAAGTGGCTCGTTGCTTCTATGCTCTCGAGCAGGCTCGTGCCGACCGCAAGCGCTACCCGGCTGTTAACCCGATCGATTCTTACTCGAAGTACATCGAATATCCCGAGTTTGAGGAGTATATCACCAAGCGCATCAATGGCGACTGGACCCGCAAGGTCAACGATATGAAGACTCTCCTCCAGCGTGGTAAGGAGATTCAGGAGCAGATCAACATCTTGGGTGACGACGGTGTACCCGTTGATTATCACGAGACTTTCTGGAAGTCCGAGGTTATCGACTTCGTTATCCTCCAGCAGGATGCATTCGATAAGATCGACTCCGTTTGCCCGCTCGAGCGTCAGGAGTATATGCTCAATATCGTAATGGACGAAATCTGCGCTCACGATTATGATTTCGACAACTTCGTTGAAGTAAACGACTACTTCAAGAAAGTTATCAATATCTGCAAGCAGATGAACTACTCCGAGTTCCACTCTGAAGACTTCGAGAACTACAAGAAGCAACTCGACGAACTCTTGGCTGAAAAACAAATCAAAGCATAATTTACGCTATGGCTAAAGCATTTCAAAAAATATATACAAACATCACCGCCATTACCAAGGCTACTTGCTCGCTCAAGGCAGAAGGCGTAGGCAACGACGAACTCGCACTTGTCAACGGCAAGCTCGCTCAGGTAGTTAAGATCATCGGTGATGACGTTACTTTGCAGGTATTCGAAGGTACTGAGGGTATCCCTACCAACGCAGAAGTAGTATTCCTCGGCAAGTCGCCTTCGCTCAAGGTGAGCGACCAGCTTGCCGGCCGTTTCTTCAACGCATATGGCGACCCGATCGATGGAGGTCCGGAAGTAGAAGGTACCGAAGTAGAAATCGGTGGCCCGTCCGTTAACCCCGTTCGTCGTAAGCAGCCGTCGGAGCTTATCGCTACCGGTATTGCCGGTATCGACTTGAACAACACCCTCGTTTCCGGCCAGAAGATTCCGTTCTTCGCCGATCCGGATCAGCCCTACAACCAGGTAATGGCCAACGTAGCACTTCGTGCTAAGGCCGACAAGATTATCCTTGGCGCCATGGGTATGACCAACGATGACTACCTCTATTTCAAGAACGTATTCCAGAACGCAGGTGTGCTCGACCGTATCGTCTCCTTCGTCAACACTACCGAGAACCCGCCGGTAGAGCGACTCCTCATCCCGGATATGGCTCTTTGTGCTGCCGAGTATTTCGCAGTTCAGAAGCATGAGCAGGTGCTCGTCCTTCTTACCGATATGACCCTCTACGCCGATGCGCTCGCTATCGTGTCTAACCGTATGGACCAGATTCCTTCCAAGGACTCTATGCCGGGTTCGCTCTATTCCGACCTTGCTAAGATCTACGAGAAGGCCGTTCAGTTCCCGCAGGAAGCAGGTGGCGGTTCTATCACCATCATCGCTGTGACCACGCTTTCCGGTGGCGACATTACCCACGCTATTCCTGATAATACCGGTTACATTACCGAAGGTCAGCTCTACCTCCGTCGTGACTCCGATATCGGTAAGGTTATAGTCGATCCGTTCCGTGCGCTTTCTCGTCTGAAGGAGCTTGTTGCCGGCAAGAAGACCCGCGAAGATCATCCGCAGGTAATG
>JAGHUE010000025.1 GCA_018064985.1 Candidatus Colicola faecequi
ACTACTGCCTGACGGCTTACCAGTCGTCGTCGGCGCTGGGTGAATCGGTGAGCGCCTTCACGGATTTCCTCAACGCATACCCCAACAGCCGTCACAAGGAAGACGTCTATGGTCTGCTCTCCGATGCGTTCATGAGTTCAAAGAACTACGCAGCCGCGCTCGACGCCCTCTCGAAAATAACGAATCCCGATACGCGTATGCTCGTGACGATGCAGTATCTGCGCTACCAGATGGGTGCCGACTATTTCCTGCAGAGCCGTCACACCGATGCTGTGATGAGCTTCGACGACGTGCTCGACCACGCTTCCGACGGCCGCATTGCTACGGATAAGGACAACCGCAAATACAAGACGGAGTCGCTCTTCATGCGTGCCGAATCCGAATATCGCCTGCAGAACTACACCGAGGCGCAGAAGTCGATCAACGAGTTCCAGCTTCAGAGCAACGCCTCCTCGTCGGAAAACTACGAGCTGGCACGCTATCTGGAGGGCTACATCTACTTCCAGCAGAAGAACTACAAGCAGTCGCTCAACGCATTCAAGGATTTCGTGGCGAGCGCCGACAAGAGCCAGGCTACTTATCCCGATGCACTCAACCGCATCGGCGACTGCTACTTCACCCAGCGCGACTTCGTGCAGGCCGAGAGCTACTATTCGAAAGTGGTGGCTCTGGGTGCTTCGGGTGCCGACTATGCAATGTTCCAGCGCGGTTACGCGCTCGGTCTCCTGAAGCGTTATGGCGACAAGGTGACCGTTCTGGAGCGCCTCGTTACCCAATATCCGAAGTCGGACTACTCCGACGATGCCCTCTACGAGATAGCCCGTGCCGAAGTGCAGCGCGCCGACAACCGCTCGGCCATTGCTGCCTATGATAGGCTCCTTTCTACGTATCCAAACTCCAACCTCGCCCGCAAGGCGGCCCTTGAGAAAGCGATGCTCTACTACAACGAGAAACGCTACAACGAGGCCATCGAGGCATACAAGGTGGTGGTTCGCAATTATCCTTCGACCGATGAAGCTTATTCCGCGCTCGAAGGTATGGAGATGTGCTACGTGGAAACCAACAACGTAGCCGAATATCTGGCATACACCAAGACTCTCGGCAAGATCAACATGCAGACCAACTCCACCAAGGAGGATTCGCTCACCTACACTGCTGCCGAGCTGCAGTACATGCAGGGCAACTACCAGCAGGCAGCCAAAGGCTTCACCACCTATCTCAACAACTTCTGCGATGGCGGACGCTATTGCACCAGCGCCCAATATTACTGTGCTGACGCCTACTATCAGATGGGCGACAAGCAGAACGCTCTCCGCGAGTTCCGCAGGCTGACCGAGCTCTCATCCAACCTCTACATGGAGGAAGCGCTCATGCGCACCGCCGAGCTTTACTTCGATGCTGCCGACTACCGCAATTCGCTCACCTATTTCCGCCGCCTCCAGCAGAAAGCCAGCACGTCGAAGAACACCAATATCGCACGATTGGGTGTGCTCCGCTGCTCTTACTTCCTGGGCGACAACGAATCGACTATCAGCGTAGCGAGCGAACTCATTGCCGAGTCGACCACCGATGCCGAGACGCTCGATGAAGCACGCTACAACCGCGGTAAGGCTTACTTCCAGAAGGGCCTCTATGAGAAGGCTATCGCCGACTTCCGTCAGCTTGCCGGCGAGGTTCGTACCGCTCAGGGTGCCGAGTCGAAGTACCTCATCTGCGAGGCGCTCTATCGCCAGGGCGACTACGACAAGGCCGAGAAGGAAGTGATGCAGTTTGCCAACATGAATACCTCGCAGCAGTACTGGCTCGCTAAGGCATTCATTCTCCTTTCCGACATCTACGTACACCGCGGCGACGACTTCATGGCCGAGCAGTACCTGCTCTCGCTCCAGAACAACTACACCGCTCAAGATGACATCCAGACTACCATCGGCGAGCGCCTCGAGCTTATTCGCAGCCGCTCTGCCGAGAAACAGGAGGTTCAGCAATATGACGAAGAAATCGAAGACGAATATTAATCAGTTATACCGATGATTATGCAACACAAGTATATTTATCTCCTTTGTCTGCTCGCTTTGAGCACAACCGCTTTTGCGCAGCAGGACACCACGGTGGTGGACCGCACCGTATATGTGACCCGCGACTTCCAGCCGACCGTGGAGTCGGCCGGCAAGATCTCGGTGAAGCCGCAGATCTTCGAACCGGAAATCCGTCCGCGCGACCCGCAGTACAGCACCTACAGCAGTCCGCTGCAGCTCGACTATACGATGAATAAGCTCGATTTCTCGGTGCTCAATTTCCGTCAGCCGAAGCCCTATCGCGGCTATCTGGAAGCGGGTGCCGGACACGTCAATTCGCTCTTCCTCTTCAACTACCGCATCACCGATGCCGATATGCAGACGGGCAAGAAGCGCGTGCGCAACGACCTCTTCCTCGACCTTCATGCCAAGCATCAGGGACAGTGGGGACGCAAGGCACTCTCCGAATCGTGCCTCGGACTCGATTTCAGCAAGACCTTCCACAAGGCCGAGCTCTATGCCGGAGCAGAAGGCGAGCACGAGTTCTTCACCCGCTACGGTCACTACTACGATCCTCTTCAAACCGCCCTTTCCATCGAAAGATATAAAGACATCGACAAGGCCTTCCGCCAGCAGGTTTGGCAGGTAAATACGAAGCTGGGTGTGCGGAGCATCGAGGATGCCGACACCAAGTTTGCCATCCAGGCAGGTTATGAAGCATTCATTGTGCCGGAGCTCGCTACCGAGCATATAATCCACACGGCCGGCATGTTCGATTGGAAGCGCAACTACTATCATGTAGGTGCTGTGCTCGACATGGAGAACCGCCTCTATTCGAAGACCGATACCTCCATGCTTATCCCGTCGAACCACCGTATTCACCTGGAACCATATTTTGCATATGAAGTGGGTAAATGGCATATCCATGCGGGCGTCAACATCGATTTCTCGGTGAATAAAGGCAAGATCCCGGGCGTTTCGCCCAACCTCGACTTCGAGTATGCTATCACGAAGAACTGGCTGGCTGCATATGCCAACGTGACCGGCCGTTACAACGCCAACGGTGCACGCGGTGAATATCGTGAGAACCGCTATCTGCAGGCTCCGCTCCTCTTTACCGACACGTGCTCGGGCGAATATGTTCCGGTTGACCTTGAAGTCGGTCTCAAGGTGCGTCCCTATGCCACCCTTTCCATCAATCTCCATGCGGGCTATATGGCTCAGATCGACAAGCACACCAACGTGTTCTTCGAAACAAGCGGCAAGGGCGTTGATCCGCTCAACGCAGGCACTTTCCGTCATATGGTACAGGATGCGAGCGTGTGGAAGATCGGTGCTGATATCCACTACCATTTCCGCGATATCGTCAACGTGAATCTCTCGGGCAATTACTACTCGGCCAAGGCTGTCAGCTCACTTCCGATTGCCGGTGGTACGCTCGACAACACCTATTTCGACGCGCCCTCGTGGACCGTACGCGCACGCATCGATGGAAAGATTAATCAGAAGTGGAGCCTCTATACCGACAATCATTTCGCCGGTGGCATGAAGGCTTGCGTATATGCTCCCGTCACCCGCACGCCGGGTATGGAGCCGCAGCCCGATTATCGCGTGGAGAGTCTGCGCCCGATGATCGACCTCAACCTCGGTCTGAAATATGAGATCAATAAATGGGTTTCTGTTTATGCCGAACTGAACAACTATCTGGCCTGGACCGACAAGCTTTCCTACAGCACCTATTACGGTTATGAGGCACAGCGCGCCAACTGCATGTTCGGCCTCAGCTGGATTTTCTGATGACATCTCTTTCCTGATTGCTGCGGCTTATTGCCCCGGCCGGATATGAAAAGGCAGCTCCTTCCGGGGCTGCCTTTTTCGTGCGTATATATATAAAGGAGAGAGTGTGTATGCGAAGAAGGTGTGAGCAGAGGTTTTTGCGCAGGCTGGTATATAGACAAAACGAGGGCGCGACATCTCACGACGGCGCGCCCAGCTACTAACACTAATTATCAATGATATTGATGGTGCAAAATTACATACTTTTTTTGAATCCACCAAATCTTTTCGTGAAAAAGTTGAATTTTTGCCGAAAAGTTAATGATTTTTTTATATTTTGGCAAAAAAGGCGGCAAAAAAACTTATCAAATCGTATGAGAAGTAAAAAAAGGCTCCCTTTTGCATGGAAGCCTTTTTTTGTGTAAAACGCTTAAAAAATGGGCGTTTGAGCGTGGTATATAGGTGTGTGATTCATTGCTTTTGCAATAAGTCACACATCCAAAGATCAAAGTTCCTTGAGTGTAGCCAGGAGGAAGCGGTAGAACTTACCTACGGTTTCGATATTGACTGCCTCGGATGGGCTGTGCGGGTGGACAATCGTAGGACCGAAGGAGATCATATCGAGGCCCGGATAATTCTTTCCGATGATGCCGCACTCAAGTCCGGCGTGGATAGTCATGATGCGCGGAGTCTTGCCGAAGTCGCGCTCGTAGATTGCCTTCATCGTATCAAGGATGTGGGAGTTGGTGTTGGGCTTCCAACCCGGATAGCTGCCGGAGAAAGTGATCTCGGCACCGGCCATGCGGAAGGTAGAGTCGATTACTTCCATAAGTTCCTCTTTGCGGCTCTCGACGGAGGAGCGGGTGAGGCACTGTACGGTGATGGTATCTTCGGTGGTGGTGATTACAGCCACGTTGTTGGACGTTTCCACTACATCGGGGATTTCGGGGATCATGCGGTATACGCCGTGGGGGCAGATGGTGATGGCATGGATGAGGAAATCCTGGGTGTCTTCGGGAAGGAGTCCTTTCACGTCGGCAATGGGGAACTCGGTAGCGGTAAGATGGATATTATCCTCGATTCCATCGTAAGTTTTGATAAAGAGATCCTCGTAGAAATCCACGAGTTCGAGCAGCTCGTCTTTGCCTTCTGCCGGCACGGTGATGAGCGCCGTAGCTTCGCGCGGAATGGCGTTGCGGAGCGAACCGCCCTGTACGCAAGCGATACGTGCTTCATATTCTGAAACGGCTTCCTTGAGGAACTCGAATAGCTTCTTGATGGCATTGGCGCGCTGGAGATGGATATCGCAGCCGGAGTGACCGCCATGGAGACCGGAGAGCTTCACGAGAAGGGCAACATCGCCTTCGGGAACAGCTACGGGTTCGTAGTGGAAGACAGCAGTGCCGTCTACGCCACCTGCGCAACCGATATAGAGCTCGCCTTCCGACTCGCAGTCGAGGTTGAGGAGGGTGCGACCCTGAAGGAGGCCGGGTTGGAGTGCTTCAGCGCCATACATACCGGTTTCTTCATCGATGGTGAAGAAGGCTTCGAGAGCCGGGTGCTGGAGGGTCTTGTCGGCAAGAACAGCCATAGCAGCAGCAACGCCCATACCGTCATCAGCGCCGAGGGTGGTACCGTCAGCGGTTACCCATTCGCCGTCGACGTAAGCCTGGATGGGGTCGGTTTCGAAGTTGAATTCCTTGTCGGAGTCTTTCTGCGGCACCATATCCATGTGGCCCTGGAGGATCACGCCGGGGTGACCTTCATAGCCGGCGGAAGCCGGTTTGCGGATGATGACATTGCCGATTTCATCGACGATAGTCTCGAGGCCGAGGCTGCGACCGTAGTCGGCGAGGAAGTCGGAGATTTCTTTACGTTTGCCCGATGGGCGAGGAATCTGAGTGAGGCTGTGGAATGCTTTCCAAACCTCAGCAGGTTGCAAGTCGGAGATATTCATATAAAAGTTGTTTTGAGATTTCAAGATGTAAGAGCCAAGAGTCAAGAGCCAAGAACCAAGAGCCAGGAATCAAGAGTCAAGAGCCAGGAGTCAAGAACCGTGAGTCAAGATGGAAGATTTAATCGATGGTCATCTCGCCACAGAGGGAGGTGCCGATCAAACGCTTGACGAGTTCGGTGTCTTCCGGATTCTCACCGAGGAGATACATGAGTTTGGTGACGAGAGCTTCGGTGCTGATATCGTAACCGGAAATGACGCCTGCTTTGACGAGGTTGAGCGACGCAGCATAGCGCCCCATCTCTACCGATCCGCCGAGGCATTGAGTCTTATTGACGATGATGATTCCTTTGTCGACCGCACGTTTGAGACTTTCGTAAAGCCAGGAGTCCGACATGGCGTTGCCCGAGCCGAACGTCTCGAGCACCACGGCCCGGAGGCCCGGAATATTGAGAATCGCCTCAACAACGAGGGGCGAAATGCCCGGAAAGATCTTGAGGATGGCTACATTGGAGTCGGTCTTCGTGCGCAGGCGCAGGCTTGCGCGCTTGTCGTTATATTTTATCAGGTGCGGATAGTATCGAATGTGCACACCGGCTTTGGCGAGGGCCTCGTAGTTGTAAGACTTGAAGGCCGCGAAGTTCTCGGCATTGACTTTCGATGTCCGGTTGCCTCGCCAAAGGCGAGCCTCGAAGAAGACGGTCACTTCGGGAACAATCGGATCTCCCATTTCATCCTGCTCGGCAGCAATCTCCACGGCCGTGAGGAAATTCTCGCGTGCGTCGGATCGGAGGACACCGATGGGGAGCTGCGAACCGGTGAAGACGACAGGCTTATTGAGGTTCTCGAGCATGAAAGAGAGAGCGGATGCGGAGTAGGCCATGGTGTCTGTTCCGTGCAGAACAACGAACCCGTCATACTGGTCGTAGTGCTCGTAGATGATGCTGGCAAGTTCGGCCCAGATGTCGGGGTTGATGTCGGAAGAATCGACGAGTTGCTCGAACTTGTGATAATCGACGTGTGTGTCGCTCTTGTCAAGCTCGGGCATAAATGACATGAATTCTTCCCATTCGGCCGGGTGAAGCGCGCCGGTTTGCGGGTCTTTGACCATGGAGATGGTGCCACCGGTAGAGATTACCAGAACGTTTTTCTTTTTCATAAGGGAACTCATTGCGGAAGGTCTCCTGAATCGGGAGAAACAATTTTGCCCGCAAAATTAACGAAAAAAAATGATATATGCAAGAGAAAAGACGAAAAAGAAATTCGTCGGGAAAGTCTTACTCAAGTCTTACGTAAGTCTTACTCGAGTCTTACCCGAATACACAGCACGTCCACAGTACGTCCACAGTAATACCAATGTAGTACCAATGTAGTACCAATGTAGTACCAATATACTATCGATGGAAGTCGCATGGAAGTCGCATGAAGGTCGCATGAAGGTCGCATGAAGGTCGCATGAAGGTCGCTTCGGGTGTGATTGCGGGTAAACGGAAGAAAAGCAGAGGCGGAAGTTAGCACATGGCATAATTTTTGTAAAGTAAAAAACAGCAAAATATCAGTATGGAAAACAATCTTACTCCAACGCTTCTGCTGCTCTACGGCAACAACACTTTCGGTCAGGTAGTTGGCGAGTATCTGCAGAAACTCGGATTCAATACCGTGATAGGCGGCGACCATCTGACGGCCGAACACCGCAGAGGAATAGCCGACCGCCAGTTCGAGCTTTGCCTGATGCATCTGACTCCCGAGAACGACCGTTCGATAGAGCTTATTCAGGAGATCCGCGAGATTCGGGATCTCCCCATTTTCGTGTGTGCTCCAGAGCCCGATAATTTCAATAAACAAGAGGTGATGGCTTACTATGAAGCCGGAGCCGACGATGTGATCATACACACGCTTTCGACAGAGGTATTGGCCATGAAAATCAAGGCGTTGCTCCGTCGGTCGATTGTGAAAAAGGAAAAGCGCAGATACTACGAAGTGGGCAGCTATACGTTCGATGTGGAACTGCAGACGCTGACTCGAAACGGGGTGGTGCAGAACCGCCTTTCCGGCAAGGAATCCGAACTGCTTGAGGCATTGGTGAGCAGACAGAATAAGCTCGTAGAAAGAGGTTATATCCTGCGTACGATATGGGGTATTGACAACTACTTCAACGGCCGTTCGCTGAGTGTGTACGTGAACCATTTGCGCCATCTCTTGGCCGACGATCCGGCTATCCGCATCATCAGTATTCACGGCAAAGGTTACAAGATCTGCATCGACGATGAAGAGATCAATATCAGTTTCCGCGAAGATATCTGAAAAATTTTTTACAGCAAAACAGGCAGGCTCCCGAGTGGGCCTGCTTTTTTTGTGAATAATCTTGCGAAAAAGATGGATAATAAGTGAAAATAGCAAATTAATTTGCTTATTTCAAAAAATATTACTAATTTTGCCCCAAATTTTGCGCCTGCGCGCATGCTTGCCGTGTGCCCGTATGTGAAGGGTCCGGCAAATTATCCACTGGAATTTTAATCAACATCCGCATTATGTTTAAAGAATACAAGAATTTCAACCTCCCTCAGATTGCAGCCGATATGCTGGCTGATTGGGAGAAAAACGATCTGTTCGGGCAGAGTGTAGAGACTCGCCGTGGCCATCAACCGTTCCTCTTCTTCGAGGGCCCTCCATCCGCAAACGGAATGCCGGGTATTCACCACGTGCTTGCCCGTACGATCAAGGATACGTTCTGCCGTTATAAGACAATGCAGGGCTTCGAAGTAAGACGCAAGGCCGGTTGGGATACCCACGGTCTGCCGGTAGAGCTGGGCGTGGAGAAGAAGTTGGGCATTACCAAAGAGGATATAGGCAAGAAGATTTCGGTGGACGAATACAACGCATCCTGCCGCCAGGAGGTGATGAAATATACGAAGGAATGGACCGCCCTGACCAAGCAGATGGGTTATTGGGTGGATCTGGAAAACCCGTATATCACGTACGACAACAAGTATATTGAGACGCTGTGGTATCTTCTGAAGGAACTCTACAAGAAAGACTACCTTTACAAGGGCTACACGATTCAGCCGTACAGCCCGATGGCCGGAACCGGTCTGTCGAGCCACGAGTTGAATCAGCCGGGTTGCTATCGCGACGTGAAAGACCTCACCTGCACGGCCCGCTTCAAGATGGCGAAGGAGATGGACGAGATGTCGGGCGGTCTGCCGATTTATTTCCTGGCTTGGACGACCACTCCGTGGACATTGCCTTCGAACACGGCTTTGTGCGTTGGCCCGAAGATCGACTATGTAGCCGTAAAGAAAGACGATGCTGTTTATATTCTGGCCGAGGCTCGCTTGGGCGCTTATCAGAAGGAGCTCTGCGAGACGGACGAGGAGGGCAACCTGAATCCGGCCGAGATTTTTGCGAAGTTCAAGGGCCACGAACTGGTGGGCTTGCCGTATGAGCAGCTTTTCCCGTGGGTAAACCCGGGCGAGGGCGCTTTCCGCGTGATTGCAGGCGACTACGTAACAACGGAAGACGGTACGGGTATCGTACATATCGCTCCGACGTTCGGTGCAGACGATAAGAAGGTGGGTGACGCAGCCGGAGTACCGGGTCTGTATATGCATACGAAAGACTTCGGACTTCGTCCGATGGTGGATTTCACGGGAAAGTTCTGGCTTCCGGAAGATCTGGACGAGGCTTGGTATAAGGAGTTCGTCAACGATGAAGCTTACCGCAAGTTTGCGGGTCAGTTCGTGAAGAACGCATACGACCGCGAGCATTTCTGGAAAGACAACCGCTATCAGGAGGCAGAGGCGCTGAAGGCAGAAAGCCTTGACGTTCGCCTGGTAATCGAGATGAAAGCCGACGGCCGTCTTTTCAAGAGCGAGAAGCACGTACACTCTTATCCGCATTGCTGGCGCACGGATACCCCGATCATCTATTATCCGCTCGACTCGTGGTTCATCCGTTCGACGAAGGCGCGCGAGGAGATGATGCGCCTCAACGATACGATCCGTTGGCAGCCCGAATCGACAGGTACCGGACGTTTCGGCAAATGGCTGGAAAACCTGAATGATTGGAACCTCAGCCGCTCGCGCTACTGGGGAACTCCGCTCCCGATCTGGCGCACGGAAGACGGCAAGGAAGAGATCTGCATCGGTTCTGTAGAGGAACTCTTTGCCGAGATTGACAAGGCTATCGCTGCCGGCTTCATGAAAGAAAACCCGTGGCCGAAGTTCAAAGTAGGCGACTATTCGAAAGAAAACTACGACCCGCAGGTAATTGACCTGCATCGCCCGTATGTGGACAATATCGTATTGTGCTCGCCGAGCGGCAAGCCGATGAAGCGCGAACTTGACTTGATTGACGTATGGTTTGACTCGGGTGCAATGCCTTATGCTCAGAACCACTATCCGTTCGAGAATCAGGATCTTCCGCGCACGGCCGACTTTATTTCGGAGGGCGTAGACCAGACACGCGGTTGGTTCTTCACCCTGCATGCTATCCATACGATGATTGAAGGTAAAGTGGCATTCAAGAACGTTATCTCGAACGGTCTTGTGCTCGACAAGAACGGCAACAAGATGTCGAAGCGTCTGGGCAATGCAGTTGATCCGTTTGAGGCTCTGCAGAAATACGGTGCCGACCCGATCCGCTGGTATATGCTGACGAATGCTTCGCCTTGGGAGAACCTGAAGTTCGACCCGGAAGGCGTGGAGGAAGTTCGCAGAAAATTCTTCGGAACGCTGTATAATACGTATTCGTTCTTCGCGCTGTACGCCAATGTGGACGGTTGGACTCCGGCTGAGGCTTCGAAGGCAGAGAGTCTGACGGAAATCGACCGCTGGATTTTGAGTTGCCTCAATACGCTCGTGAAGGACGTGACTGCCAACTACGAGGCTTATGAGCCGACGAAAGTGGGCCGTGCAATCTCCGATTTCCTCCAGGAGAACCTTTCCAACTGGTATGTTCGCCTCAACCGTAAACGCTTCTGGGGCGGTGGGCTGACCGACGACAAGAAGGCTGCTTATCAGACGCTCTATACCTGCCTCAAGACAGTGGCTCAGCTGATGGCTCCTATTGCGCCTTTCTATGGCGATCTGCTCTATCGTGACCTCACTTCAGGAGAGAGCGTTCACTTAAGCGAATGGCCGGTAGCCGACGAGAAATTGATCGACAGCCGTCTGGAGCGTTCGATGGCGCTCGCACAGGATGCCACTTCGATGATTCTCTCGCTCCGCAAGCGTGCTGAGAAGAATGTTCGCCAGCCGCTGGCTAAGGCCGTTATCCCGGCAGCCGACCAGGAGACGCTCGAGGCTTTGAGCAGCGTGAAAGACCTGATCAAGAGCGAGGTAAACGTGAAGGAACTCCAGATCGTTTCAAAGGAGAATTCGGAGATCAAGCTCGTGAAGAAAATCAAGCCGAATTTCAAGGTGCTCGGCAAGAAAGTGGGCGGCGCGATGAAGGAATTGGCTGCGTTCATCAACGGAATGGACCAAGAGCAGATTAATGCGTTCGAGGCTGCCGGCGAGCTGAAGGTGCTGCTTTCCACGATGGAATATACACTTATTCCGGAAGATGCCGACATCCTGACCGAAGATATGCCGGGTTGGCTCGTAGCGAACGACGGTCTGCTGACCATCGCTCTTGACGTGGAACTCACACCGGCCCTCGTGGAAGAAGGTATCGCACGCGAGCTCGTCAACCGAATCCAGAACCTCCGCAAGTCGAGCGGTCTGGAAATTACCGACCGCATTGAAGTGCGCATTCTCCGCAATGAAAACATCAATGGGGCAGTGGAGCATTTCGGCGAGTATGTCGCATCGCAAGTGCTTGCCAATTCGATCGAACTTTGCGACGAACTCACAGATGGCACGCTTGTTGAAGATATGAAAGTGGTAGTGAAGATTACCAAAATCGGATAACAACTTTTATTGCAAAAAATATGAAACTAAAAAAGATTCGCATAGCGCTTGTAGCATTGGTGGCAACGGTATTCACAAGTTGCGGCTTGCTCGGTGGCGGCGACGAGGGTGTGGAAATCAACCCGCAGTTGCTCCCTGGCCGCTGGGAGGCTCCTTCACAAGCGCGTAATGCAACCGCTGACGCGAAGCTCGTATTCGTTTTCCAGAAAGATGAGTGCACGGTAGGCGATGTAGTGTACGGCAAGTGGGGCTATCAGCTCGATCAGGGTGACAACGAGCCCGAAGATTGGGAGGCCGCCGAGGCACAGCTGCTTGATCAGAGCGCAGAAGGCGACTATCACAAGAACGGCTGGTTCGGCTACGATGTGGAGAAGAAGGGCGAGATCCAGTTCTTCCACATGACGTCGGTAGGCGATGCCGTAACGCCTTACACGGCTAAGGTGACGGCCTTCTCGTCGGAAAGCATGACGCTTATCGAGGCCGGTAAGACCTATATCTTCAAAAAAGTGAAATAAACTGAGAGAAAGGAAAAGAAATGCGTAAGGCATGGAAAATAGCGGGCATTGTGCTCGGTTCGTTGGTGGCAGTCGTAGCGATTGTTGCTGCGCTGCTCGTGTATGTGGTTTTCACCCCTGCCAGACTTACTCCGGTAGTCACTCAGGTGGCTGACAACTATATCCGTTGCGCGTATAAGTTGGGTAAGGTGGACCTTACGTTTTTCTCCACTTTCCCGGAATTCGGTTTGCGTGCGGACAGCATCCTCATTATCAATCCGGTGGAAGGTGCACAGTCGGACACGCTGCTTTGCGCAAAGAAGGTGGTAGCCCGCATCGATGTGGAGAAGTTGCTTAACCAAGGCGAACTGTCGATTCACGAAGTGGCGCTGCAGGATGTGGTGGCCAATGTGTTTATCGGCACGGACACCACCAACTTCGATATTCTGGCGCTAGAACCGGACACTACGCAGGAGGATACGGCTTCAGCTCCGCTGATTAAGACGGTTTCACTCGACAATATGACGATGAGCCTCAACGGCCGACTGATTACGTTCGTCGATCAGAAAGACACCATCTCGGCCAAGTTGCAGCAACCGACCATCACATTCAACGCCAAGCAAGCCGGGGAACTCGTAAAGGGCAACCTCGACATCAGTGTGCCATCCGTTTCGGTGGGGTTCAAGGGCGAAGATTATGCAGCGGATGCCGACATCCGGCTGAAGACACCGTTTGAACTCGACCTCAAGATGGAAAGTCTTGACTCGATAGAGCGCGTTTTCGTGAGCATGCACGATGCACAACTGCAGTTGAATCAGTTTAATGTGCAGCTCGCGGGCGATGTTCAGGTAATTCCTTCTATTGATGTAGATGCCGGTTTACAGGCCAACAATATCCGTGTATCGGAACTGCTGAAAGTGGTGCCGAAGTCGATTTTCGAGATGCCGAAAGACATCAAGGCGGATGCGAATGTGTTCCTGACGGCACACGTGGAAGGACAATACAACGACTCGACGTTCCCGCTTGTGGACGGCCATTTGCGTCTGACGGATGCGGAAGGCAGTATTGCAAGTTTGCCATACGTGCTGACGAACGTGGAAGGCGATGCGGATTTCCATCTCGATCTGAATGACGAACCGAAGTCGTATGCCGTAATAGACGGCCTCTATGCCGAGACAAAGCAGAGCAACGTGACAATCACCGGCCGCGTAGATGACCTGCTCGGAAAAATGCTGCTTGACCTTGTATTGGACGTTGATCTGAACATTCCGGATGCACAATATTTCCTGCCCGACAACATTACTGCAGCAGGCAAGGCCAAAGGCCAATTGGCCGCCAAGATTGCTTTGGACGATTTGGCAGACGTGAAGCTGGAAAAGGGTATTATCAATGCCGACCTGGCACTTGATAAGTTTACCGCTACATACGACAGCATGCTCATTCGTGCCCCTAAGGGGCAACTTGCATTCCATGTGCCCAATCAGCTGAAGGCCAATCCGGTCGACAAGAAAGCCGTGAGCCGCCGGAAGAATATCGATTTCCTCAACGGTACGCTCAGCGTAAGCGGACTGGAAGTGAAGGAAGACGGCAATCTGCAGGCAGCACTTGGAAAGACTGATATCGCACTCCAGGTGAGCAACGTAATTTCTTCGGATCCTGTGATTTATGCCGATGTGGCGCTGAAGACCGAAAAGCTCGACGCCACTGTGGAGATGAGCGATTCGACCGGCAGACCGACACCTGCAACTGTTCGTACACAACAGCCGGACGTGAAGGCTTACGTGGAGTATGACACGAAGGATGCGTCGAAGATTCCGACGCTCGACTGCCTCTTTGCAATGAACCGCCTGGAGGTGGATTACGATACAATCAAGGCGCATCTCTGCGCCCCCAAAGGCAATGCCGCCATCACGGGTGGCCGCCGGGACAAGACGCAACCGCGCCTTCGCGCTTCGCTGAATGCGGATGACGTGGAAGCAAAGATGGGCTCGTTTGCCGATGCATCCACCGGCAAGATGAAGCTCTCGATTGCGGCTCAGCATACTGATAACAAGGAGAACATCCTGCTTGAATGGCGCCCTCGCCTGAGTTTCGACTTGGAGAAGGCAGTGGCTAATCTGAGCGGACTCGAACCACAGGTTCGCATTCCGGCTTGCAAGTTCTCTTATTCAAACAAGGATTTTCACATCGATACGGCTCGTGTGGAACTTTCCCACTCTGACTTCTCGCTTTCGGGCGATGTGCATAACGTGGGTCCGTGGTTGGAAAACAAGGGTCTGCTTACGGGTGAGCTGAATTTCATTTCAACGTATGCCGATGTGGACGAATTGCTCGGCTATCTGAGCGGCATGGGATCGGATGAAGAGGCCCCGGCTCAGGAGGCGAAAACTTCGGATGCAAAGCAAGAGGAGTCGACGGTATTTTTAGTGCCGAAGGGTGTGGATTTGACGCTCAACACGCATATCGTGCGTGCAAGTGCCTTCGACCAGAATTTGCGTTCGTTGGGCGGTATGGTTTATATCCGCGATGGTGTGCTGGTAATAGAAGAGATGGGTTTCATCTGCGATGCCGCCCGTCTTCAGCTGACTGCGCTCTACAAGACGCCTCGCAGAAATCACATTTTTGCGGGTTTCGATTACCATATGACCAATATCAACGTGGAGGAGCTCGTGAACATGATTCCGCAGGTGGATTCGCTCTTGCCGATGTTACGCTCGTTCCGCGGCGCGGCCAATTTCCATCTGGCAGGTGAGACTTATCTGAACGACCGTTACGAAATCAAGGAGTCGACTACGCGTGGCGCAATGTCAATCGACGCAAAAGACCTGACGCTGCTTGACGGCGAGGTGTTCTCGAAGATAGCCAAGTTGCTCACTTTCAAGAAGAAGACAGAGAACAAAATTGACTCTATCTCGGCAGAGGTGGCGCTGTATAAGGGCGAAATCGATATATATCCGTTCCTGATTTCCTGCGACAAATGGATGGGCGCTGTAGGCGGTACGCACAACTTGGACGGCACGATGGACTACAACATCAACGTGCTGAATCCTGTATACCTGGGTGTACACGTAGGCGGCAACCTGAACACGTTTGAGAAACTGACCGATCTGGACATCAAGTTGACCAAGTGTGTTTATGCGAAGGATTTCAAGCCGATGTTCCGTCGCGAGGTGGATACACAGGCAGCCGATATCCGCAAGATGATCAAACAGGCGCTCGAGAAAAATGTGAAGCAATAAAGTCGCATGAAAGTCCCTTCGACGCGGCTTCGGATAGTCTACTCTACGTCTACTGTGAGTCTACTGTTCTTTCGAAAAAATTACGTAATAAAAATCATATGAAAAAAACAATTGTTTTAGCATCCATCGCAATGACTATGCTTGCATGCAACCATCAGAATCCGCTGCTTACCGCTCCTGCCAACGAGTATGGAGTGCCGGAATTCAGCCAGATTCAGCTCAAAGATTACAAGCCCGCTTTCGAGGCTGCCATCAAGGAATATGCCGATGAAATCGACGCTATTGTCAATAACGAGGAGGCTCCGACCTTCCAGAACACCGTAGCCGCACTGGATCGCAGCGGCCTTCTTTTGGAGCGTTGTGAGGGCGTTTTCTTCAACGTATTGGAGACAGACGGCAATGACGAAATGAACGCGCTTGCTGAAGAAATTCAGGGCATGGTGACCGAAGTGTCGGACAACGTAATGCTCAACGATGCGCTTTTTGCCCGCATCAAGGCCGTATATGAAGGCCGCGAAGCTGCCGGTTTGACCGGAGAACAGCTCCGTTTGACCGAGGAAACCTACCGTGCCTTCGTTCAGAATGGTGCTGAACTTGCTCCCGAGCAGAAAGAAAGACTGAAAGAAATCAATCAGGAACTGGCTGCGCTCTCGCTGAAGTTCGGCCAGAACGTAGTGGCAGAAACCAACGCCTGCCAGCGTTTCGTTACCGACAAGGCAGAGCTTGAAGGTCTTCCGGAAAGCGCCCTTGCTGCAGCCGCCGAAGAGGCTGAGGCCGCCGGCCACAGGGGCGAATGGCTCTTTACCCCGAAGCGCACATCCTTTACTCCGGTACTGCAATACTGCACCAACCGTGCATTCCGCAAAACTCTCCTTATGGATTATACCACCCGCGGCAACCACGACAACGAAAACGACAACAAGAGCGTTATCAACCAGACTATGCGTCTGCGTACGGAGAAAGCTCATCTCTTCGGTTTCGAGTGCGCTGCCGATTATATTCTTCAGGATGCAATGGCTCATGACGGCAAGACCGCTTATGACTTCCTTTATACCGTTTGGGAGCCGTCGCTTGCTGCTGCCAAGCGTGAGGCTGCAGCTCTTCAGGAACTCCTTGACGCTGATATCAAAGCCGGCAAGGTAGTTGTCAACGAGCCGGAAGACGCTAAGCTTCAGCCTTGGGACTGGTGGTTCTATGCAGAGCAGCTCCGTGCCAGCAAATATGCTGTGAACGAAGAGGAGCTGAAGCCGTATTTCGAACTTAAGAACGTCCGTCAGGGCGCATTCAACCTGGCTAATCGCTTGTATGGTATCAGCATCACTCCGATTGATGGAATTCCTGTATACAACAAAGACTGTGAGACCTTCAAAGTGACCGATGAAAACGGCGAATTGCTCGGTATTTTCATTACGGATTATTTCCCGCGTGCAACGAAGCGTCCGGGTGCTTGGATGAACAATGTAATCAGCCAATATATTGACGATAACGGTGTAAATCATCGTCCGGTAATCGTAAACGTAGGCAATTTCAACAAACCGACAGCCGATCAGCCTGCTCTTCTCTCAATGGATGACGTGGAGACTCTTTTCCACGAATTTGGTCACGCGCTCCACGGCTTCCTTTCGCAGTGCACCTACAAGACGCTCAGCGGCACCAGCGTACCGCGTGACTTCGTAGAGTTGCCGTCGCAAGTGAACGAGAACTGGTGCTATGCTCCTGAAGTGATGAAGACTTATGCCTTCCACTATGCAACGGGCGAGGTAATCCCCGATTCGCTTATTGAGAAGATCAATGCAGCCAGCAAGTTCAACCAAGGTTTTGTAGAGACCGAACTGCTTTCTGCTTCAATTCTTGACCTCGATTATCACTTGCTTACGGAAGTGGACACCATTGATGTAAATGCTTTCGAAGCTGCTTCGATGGCTAAAATGCAGATGATTCCGGAGATTATCACTCGCTACCGTTCCACCTTCTACAATCACATCTTTACCACCGGCTATGAAGCAGGCTATTACAGCTATACCTGGTCGGCTGTGCTTGATGCAGATGCTTTCCATGCATTCGTAGAGACCGGTGATATCTTCGATAAGGAAACAGCCATGCGTTTCCGCAACGAAGTGCTCTCGAAAGGAAACACGGCTGATGCAGCTGTGCTTTACAACAATTTCCGCGGTAAGCCGGCCAACCCGGACTATCTGCTTGAGCGTAAGGGATTGAAATAAGTGTAACGATCTTCCGCCGGAGCGGCTTGACAGTGCGTTCCGGCGGAAAAGTTTGTCAAATCTACCGTGTCGATCATTCCACAGATATTGATATCGCTCCTGTCGGCGGCAGTTTTCCTATTGCTGCTGCGGATGAATCGTAGGCAAGATGCGATGCAGGACATGTTTCTGCTGAGTCTGCTACTGTGTGCGATGGGGCTTTTTGTGCCCGATACCGTGGTGTTGTTTCCCGTGGCTTGGTGGGCTCTTTTTATGCTTCGTGCCAGCAATCTGCGCACGTATCTGGCTTCGCTACTGGCTATTTTGACGGTGGTGCTCTACGGAGCAATTCTATGGTTTTTGTGGCCAACTTCGACTTTTGTTCAGCTGATTATAGATCAGTGGTCGGCGGTTTTTGACCGAGAAAATGCGCTGTTGCTGCAGCCCGCTTTGCTCGTCGTGACTGCGCTATTGGCGCTGTTGGGCTTATGGTCGCTTGTGGCGCATATGCGCAGATACTCCCGAGCCAATGTGCGCATACAAACGCGTGTGCTCCTGGTGCTACCCGTGTATTTTCTGTCGCTTCTTTCGGTCGTATTTCCGATGCGGAGTTGCAATTGTATGCTCTCGATATTGTGGCTTTCTTCCGGCTATTTGACTATTCTTTATTTGGCGACATATGGCTTTCCGCGTATCCGTTGGAATCGCTCTTCGAGCAACACGTCGCGACGCTTGTCACGGCGTGCAGATAGCCAGAACCCGTTCAAGCGTCGGAAGAAAGATTCTGTATATGCCAACGCATCCCGTCGCTCTTTCTCCCGCCGCAGCCGCAGGAGATAATTTGTTTTCCAATATTATTCCGTCCGCTGTTTAATGAAACATCTTTCCGAGCAGTTGGTTGGTCTTGTTGTGGCCTCTGTCATCATCTGTTTGCTGGTGATGACGATGCTTGTGTTGTCGGGGAAAGATGCCGCCCGTGAGCGCCAGCTGGAGATTCGTGAACGTACACAGCATGCAGAAGATTCTCTTCGATTGGCATTGCTGGAACGCGACAGTTTGCGAGCCGTTTGGGCACAGCAGAAGCACGAGCGCGACAGTATGCGTCCGATATGGGAGGCGCAACGGATTGCTCGCGAACGGCAGCGTGCGGCATGGGCTGCAGAAAAGGCGGAACGTGAAGCGGCTCGTGAGGCAGAGCGACATATAGAGGTTATCCTGCAGCCGTTCGACCCTAATACTGCAGACAGTTCAACGCTCGTCCACCTGGGGCTTCGTCCCTGGATGGCACGTTCGATAGTGCATTACCGGGAGAAAGGCGGCAGATATCGGAAAGCAGAGGATTTCGGTAAGGCATATGGGATGACGGATTCGCTTTTTCAAGTACTGAGACCGTATATTACAATTGCAGATACAGTCGGTTCCGGACCGGCCATTCGCTTCGTACAGAAAAGAGATACGATACTGGAACTCAACCTTACGGATACTGCTGAGCTGCAGCTCTTGCGTGGGATAGGAAAGTATACAGCGAACCAGATTATCCGCTACCGGACCTCGCTCGGCGGTTTCGTGAGTCCGGAACAGCTTCGTGAGATTACACCGGCCATCCGCGATGTAGACAGCATTCTGCCACATTTTACGGCAACGGCCTCGCTTGTGAAGAAGCTGTATATCAACCGCCTTTCCGTAGATGCGCTTCAGCGACATAGATATGTGACGTTCGAACAGGCCAAAGCCATCCGTGACTATCGCCACAGACGCGGACCCATTCGCAGTGAGGATGTACTTCGATCACTCAAAGAATCCGGCAAGCCGGTCTTCTCGGAGGCGGAATTATCGCGCCTGCGCCCGTACGTATCTTATGAGGAATAAAAACAGAAAAGGCCGCCCATCGGGCAGCCTTTTGTTTTGTGGAAAAACTCAGTTCTGTTCGAACGAAGCACCATCTTCCCTGACAACCAGTTTGCATGGTGCGTTGAGTATAAGAGGAAGGTTGCGGACAACATGTCCGGCCGGAAAATTGAAGAGAATAGGATAATCATACGGCTCTGCCAGACGACGGATGCCTTCGTAAACAGTGTAGGGCATGCGGGGATCTTCTTCCATATCGGAGAACTGGCCTACAATAAGGCCACTAATCCGACTTAGAATGCCGCTCAAGCGAAGGTTCTGCATCATGCGGTCAATGGCGTACGGATGCTCACCAATGTCTTCGATGAAAAGGATATCCCCTTCTGCTACGGGACAGGCGAATGGCGTTTGCTGAAGACTGTAAATGAGGCTGAGGTTGCCTCCGCGAAGCGTAGCTTCCGTTTGGCCGATCCGGTTGAGCGGATGGACCGGCAGAGAGTAATGAAGCGGCCGACCGAGCAACAAATCGTGCAGACAATCATCTGCATCCCGATGTGTGCTGTATTCAGCGAGATCTTTGCACATACTGCCATGTATACTGCGCTTGCCGGCATTCCCCAAGAGTGAATGCAGGGCCGTAATGTCGGAGAATCCGATAACGACGGGTGAAGGGCCTTGCGGTATGCGGATTCGGTCGATTATCTGTGCGACTCCGTAACCGCCACGAGCACAGAGGATAAAGTCGGCTTCACTTTCGAGTGCGAACTGGAAATCAGAAAGTCGTTCGTCTTCCGTGGCGGAGAATCGCCCGAAAGCACCTTTGGCATGCGGGGTTACCTGCACGGCAAATCCCCATTGCTGAAGAAGCTTGGAGGCGTCGTCGATAAGTACCGGATCAATGGCTCCGGCGGGAGCTGTAATGATGATTTTCTTTTGCATGACCGCAAAATTACAACTTTTTTTTGAAATCCCAAAAAATCTTCGTATCTTTGCATTCCAAATGAAGAAAATAGCAGTCATATGGATGTTTGTTTGTGCTACGCTGATGGCGATGGCACAAGATCCCGGTCGTGCAGACTCGTATTTCCAACAAGGTGATTACGCGTCAGCGCTTCGCCATTATCGTTTGCTTCATCGCGATTATCCGGGCATCGTATTGTATACGTATCGCTTAGGACGTTGTGAGCAAGAGCTGGGCCTGTATGAGGAGGCTGTGCAGCACCTTTTGGAGGCCGGTGAACGCTACAGCATGCGCCCGTATTGGTTGGCTATGGCTGCTTATCCGTGCTATCGTTTCGAGTTGGCTAAAGAGATGTTCTCCTCCTTTTTGGACAATAATTCTCCTGACGAATCGCATTATGCGGCCGCAGAGGAAGGTTTGCGCAAGGCAGAACAGGGTGCTCGTTTTTTTCACCGAGTAGAGAATATCGCCTTCCTCGATACAGTCAGTTTCCCGTTAGACAGCCTGTCGGCTCATCTGCCGAAGTTATCTGCAGATATGGGCTCTGTGAGTTATGCAGGTGGCTGTTTCGTATGCACGAACGAACGTGGAGACAGACGCTATTTTTCGTTTACCGATGAAGTCAGCGGCCGTCGCCTGATAGGCAGACAGGAACGCCTGCTTGACGAGTGGACCGCGGTGGATACGCTGCCGGCATCAGTCAATCAGTTTGCTGAACAAGATTTCCCGCTCTTGATGCCCGATGGTATGACCCTGTATTTTGCGGCCCGCTCCGATCAGGGATTGGGCGGATGGGATCTTTACGTTACCCGCTACAATGCCGCAACCGATTCGTATCTGGTGCCGGAATTGCTCGGGATGCCGTTCAATTCGTTTGCTGATGACGCGCTCTATCTTTTCGATGAGACACAGCAGAAAGGCTATCTCCTTTCGAATCGTGCTTCGGCAGATGGCTTTTATACCCTTTACTCGTTTGTTCCGCAAGAGCCGCGCTACTTGCGTGATTCGACTGAGGATTATCTGCGTGATTATGTGCAACTTCGGATTTTGCCGAAAGCTGATGCAGGCGTGCTTCCGGTTCGGAAAGAGTCGGATTTGTCATCCCCGGTATTGGCTGAATTGGCAAAAGTAGAACCGGATTGGACGCTGGTGATCAATGACTCGACCGTGTATACTTCGTTGGAAGATTTTGTAATGCCAGAGGCGAGGGAGAAGATGCAGGAATACTTGGATTTGCTTGACCAAATTGAAGAGGAGGCAACCGACTTGGCGGCTCAGAGATTGGCCTATAAAAATGCGGAGTCGGCCGCCGAGCGTGATGCGCTCAAACCGATGATTCTTTCCGTTGAAAACGATGTACGCAGACTCCGTCAGGAGTCGCATGCACTTCGCATGGAAGTCCTACGATTGGAGCATCAATAAATTGCTAAATTGATCATGAAAAGATAAGAATCCGGCTCGCATTTGTGAGCCGGATTCTATGTTATACGGTGTTTTGAAAATCGGAAGGAATCAGGAATAGAGACGTCCTTCGATGTAGTTGGTGAGGCTGGTTGGAAGAATTTTCTGCAAGAAGCAAAGGAACTTGTAGAGCCCGCCTCCTATGTAGAAGGCTTTGGGATGACGGCTGTTGGCCATTCGCCAGAAGATGCGTGCCATCTGTTCCGGTTCCATTCCGTTGCGTTCGTCGTTTGCCATGTGATCAATGGCCGAATCGGCATTTGTGTAGATGTCAAGTCCGGTGTTGTTGCGTTTACGTTTGACGGTGATATTCGTTTGCACATCGCCCGGCAGCAGACAAGCTACTTTGATTCCGAATTCATGTACTTCGTTACGAAGCGCTAACGCCATCGCGTTGAGTGCTGCTTTTGATACGGAGTAGAAAGCCTGGTAGGGAATAGGAAGCGGGGCACCGACACTGCTGGTAAACAAGAGATGGCCATGGCGTTGAGCCCGCATGTAGGGCAGCACGGCTTGCGTAAGATACAGCGCACCGTAAAAATTGACATTCATTAAACAGTCCACATCCTCGCGAGTGGCGAACTCGATAGGACCGCTTATGGTCCAGCCCGCATTGCAGATGACCACATCGAGGCTGTCAGTCTGCTTCATAATTTCATCGAGTGCTCTTTTGCAATCGTCCTCTAGTGTCACGTCACACGTGACATGCTGCACTCCATTCCGATCTTGTCCCGTACGGCTCAGTTCGAACACACGATACCCCTTTTTCGCGAAAAGATCGGCCGTTGCTTTGCCGATACCGCTGCTGCCTCCGGAAATGACAAGCGTTTTTGATAAATTCATAGCTTTTTACAAATCTTGTCTCCCCCGGCAGGAATACGCCTACGCGTAATAGACCTGTCCCTCTATCCAATTGACGAGGCTGGTGGGGAGAAATTTCTGCAACATGCAGAAAACTTTATATTTGGAGCCTCCGATGTAGTACATCTTCGGTCTTTTACATTCAGCCATGTGCCAGTAAATTTGCGCCATTTCCTTGGGCTTCATTCCGCCCAATTCATCTTTTTCCATGACTTCTACTGACTGCTTGGCGTGCGTATACACGCTGTTGCCCGCTTCGCACTTGTTGCGTGCGCTCGTAAAGCCAGTGCTCACGTCTCCCGGCAGGAGGCAACTGACCTGTATGCCGAATGGGCGAACTTCGTTCTGAAGGCTTTGTGCCATTGCATTGACGGCAGCTTTGCTAGCCGAATAGAACGATTGATAGGGAATCGGAAGCAGGGCGGCCACGCTTGTGGTGAAGAAAATGCGTCCGCTATGTGCCTCGCGCATATGCGGGAGAACGGCCTGCGCCAGATTGAGTGCTCCGAAGAAATTCACGTCCATCTGCCGTTTCACGCTGGCAGTATCCGTAAACTCTACCGGGCCGGAAATGCCGAAGCCGGCATTGCAAATCACTACATCAATCCGCCCCTGTTCTTTAATCACCAGCTCCACAGCTGCTTTGCAGCTTTCTGCTACGGTTACGTCGCAGGCGATGTGGCTGATGCTGTTGCGGTTTTGTCCGCTGCGACTCAAGTCGTACACCTTGTAGCCTTTTTGAGAAAAGAGGTCGGCCGTGGCGGCTCCGATGCCGCTGCTGCCGCCGGAAATGATGAGGGTTTTCATATCAATAGCATTTGATTGGGAGTGCTGCTGCCCGAGCAGCACAGTATCTCACGAGAGATAATAAAGCATGGCAGACAGCTCAAGCAATCTGCCATGCATGAAGATAATAATCTGATTAGAGAGCGTTGATCTCTTTCAGGATAGCGGTAGTCTTGCGAACGGCTGCTACAGAAGCTGCGAACTTCTCCTTCTCGGCATCGGAAATCTTTACCTCAAGAATCTTCTCGATACCGTTCTTGCCGATAACTGCAGGAACGCCGATGGTGAGGTCGTGTTCGCCATATTCGCCTTCGAGTGCTGCTGCACAAGGGATAACTTTCTTCTGGTCCTTGATGATAGCTTCTGCCATAGAAGATGCTGCTGCACCCGGAGCCATCCAAGCGCTGGTGCCGAGCAGACCGGTAAGGGTTGCTCCACCAACCATGGTGTTCTTTACAACGTTCTCAAGTTCTTCTTCAGAGAGGAAGTCGGTTACAGGCATACCCTTATACTTGGCAAAGCTGGTAAGAGGAATCATGGTGGTATCACCGTGACCGCCGATTACGTAACCCTCAACGTCGTTAGCGTTGCAGTGGAGAGCCTGGCTCAAGAAATACTTGAAGCGAGCAGAGTCGAGAGCACCACCCATACCGATCACGCGGTTGCGCGGAAGGCCGAGGCTGTGGAGAGCCAGATAAGCCATGGTATCCATCGGGTTGGATACTACGATGAGGATTGCGTCCGGAGAATATTTCAGTACGGAGGTAGCAACGCTCTTTACGATGCCTGCGTTTACGCCAATGAGTTCCTCGCGGGTCATACCCGGCTTACGAGGAAGACCGCTGGTGATGATTACAACGTCGGAGTTTGCAGTCTTGCTGTAGTCATTGGTTACGCCGTTTACTACGGAATCGAAGCCCATGAGCTGAGCGGTCTGCATGATATCCATTGCCTTGCCTTCTGCAAGACCTTCTTTAATGTCGATGAGGCAAATTTCATTTGCTACTTCATTGACAGCCAGTACATTTGCGCACGTAGCACCTACGTTACCTGCGCCAACAACAGTTACTTTAGACATAATGTAAGTTTTTATGGTAAATGAATAATTTTTATGTTCTTTTTTTGTTTGTTTGCTTGCGTCAGGGGGAAACCTCCGCAATAAAACGCAGCAAAGTTACTGCTTTTTGCCGAAAACTGCAAATATAATGACGTTTTTTTTTGCTTTGTCAACTTAATTGTGCAAAATACAGGGAATTTATTCCCTTCGTTTGTGTAATCAAAAAAAAAGTGCTATCTTTGCTCCCTGAAACCAAAGAGCCGCCGGCTCGCATTTTTTATGGACTTAAATGACATATTGAACTCCCTGTTCCATTCGGAGAAAAAATTTTTCCCCAAACTCATTCTTATGGCCGACCAGGTGCTGGAAGGCGCAAACCTCCTCACGGATATGATTTCGATGGAGGACGAACAATTCAAGCAGGAAGAAATCTACGATCGCATCAAAGAACTTGAGACTGCGTGTGACAACCTCTCTACCGAGATCTTCGATTTGCTCAATGCTTCCGTCGTTACACCTCTCGGGAAAGCCGACTTGCATCAGTTGGCTGACGCCCTTGATGATGTGATGGATAATATCAATGCCTCTGCCAAGCGGATGCTTCTCTACCGCCCGGAGGACTTGGCTTCTCCGGTAATGCACTTGGCCGAGATTGTAATCGAAGGTGCCAAATCGATGCGAGTTGCCTTTGGCGCGCTTTACGACATCAAGAAAAGTCCGGCAGTGGCGCTTGCTGAATGCAACCGACTTCATGAACTTGAGCACGAAGGCGATGATGTGTATGGCGATTTTGTCCATGAACTTTTCAATTCAGATACCGAGGCAAAAGAGGTAATAAAGCTCAAAGAAATTATGGGCTCCCTCGAATCGGCAACCGACTGTGCCAACAAAGTAGGTAAAACTCTCAAGACTATTATTGTCAAATACAAATAATCGTTCCGCAAAAGCGGATTTTGCGTATGGATTTCAAGAAATTCTGGAAAACTACCGATACGGCTTTCATGCTTAAAAACGTGATTGCAGCTGCAGCTGTCGGTCTTGTGCTCCTTTTCGTGCTCCTCTTCTGGCTCGCTCGTTTCACGCGTCACGGAAATGAAGTGGAAGTGCCTACCTTCGTAGGACTCTATGTGGAAGAAGCCGAGATTCTCGCTCAAAACGAAGGCCTGCACATCACGGTTATTGATTCCACATATTCTCGCAAGGCTCCCCTCGGCTCGATTGTCGATCAGAATCCTCCGGCCAACTCCCACGCCAAGGCCGGTCGTGAGATTTATGTGATTGTTAATGCCAAGGCAGTTCGCCAAGTGCCCATTCCCGATCTTCGCGACGTGTCTTACCGCCAGGCCGAGGCCAGTTTGCGTGTGCTAGGAATCGAGGTGTCCGATGTGGAATACGAACCGTCGGAATATCGCGATCTTGTCCTTGATATTCGTCACGATGGCCGCTCGGTTGAGCCCGGAAGCCGACTGAAAGAAGGCTCCAAAGTAGTGCTTGTTGTGGGATTCGGCCAGGGAACAGATTTTGTCAGTGTGCCCGATTTGACCGGCAAAAACCGCGAAGAAGCTCGGTCCGCCCTCCTTTCCTCGCGCCTTATCATCGGTTCTGTAGACTATGATACCGATGTCAACGAATCCAACGAAAATCTGTTTGTGGTTTACGGTCAGTCTGTACGTGCCGGCGAGTCTATCCTCGAAGGCTCGCGCGTTGACATCCGCATGACCACCGACCTCGGCAAAGCCGCCGCGTCTTCGGCTGCTGATTCCGAGGAAGATTTCTTCTGATTATGAACGACGAACTTTTCGACATAGACGACAACCAGCCGGAAGAGCTTTTCGAACGATGGAAGCTCCAGGCCGATCGCGGGCAGGCTCCCCTGCGCGTTGACAAGTTCGTATCCGAACATATGGGCGGGACCTCCCGCAACCGTGTCCAGATGGCTGCCGATGCGGGCCATGTATGGGTAAACGGTAATCCGGTAAAGTCCAACTACAAGGTCAAGCCGATGGACGTTGTCCAGGTATTGCTCGATCACGAGCCTGTTGACTATACCATTGTGCCGGAAGACATCCCCATTGAAGTGGTCTACGAAGACGATGATGTGCTTGTGGTCAACAAGCCGGCAGGAATGGTTGTTCACCCAGGTTGCGGCAACTATTCCGGCACTCTGCTCACTGCCGTGGCTTACTACCTGAAGGATAATGCGACTTTCTATTTCAACAATCCCGACGT
>JAGHUE010000112.1 GCA_018064985.1 Candidatus Colicola faecequi
ATTCCGGCACTCTGCTCAATGCCGTGGCTTACTACCTGAAGGATAATCCGACTTTCGATGTCAACAATCCCGACGTAGGCCTTGTTCACCGAATAGATAAAGATACCAGCGGTTTGCTCCTTCTGGCCAAAACGCCCGAAGCCAAGTCCAATCTGGCCGTACAGTTCTTCAACCACACCACCCGCCGAACCTACAATGCCCTTGTCTGGGGCACCTTTAAGGAGGACGGCGGAACCGTGGAAGGCGCTCTCGGACGTGATACCCGCGACCGCACCGTCTATCGCGTTTGGGACCTTGAGGACAACCCCTCCGCCAAGGAAGCCATCACCCACTACAAAGTCCTTGAGCGATTCCCTTACTGCACCCTTGTCGAGTGCCGCCTCGAGACCGGCCGTACACACCAGATTCGTGTACATATGAAGCACATCGGACATCCCCTCTTTGCCGATGAAAAGTACGGTGGAATGGAGGTTTTGAAAGGGTTGCCCACCCAGAAATACCGCCAATACATTCAAAACTGTTTTGCCCTTTGTCCGCGTCAGGTGCTTCACGCCAAAACCCTCGGTTTCAAGCATCCGCGAACGGGCGAAGAGATGAATTTTTCCTCCGAATGGCCCGCTGATTTTACCAACCTTATAGAAAAATGGAGACATTATGACGCCGCGAATTCTATGGGCTGATGATGAGATCGACCTCCTAAAGCCTTACATTATTTACCTGCAACAACGTGGATACGAAGTCCTGACCACCAACAATGGCCAGGACGCTATCGATATATGCCTCCGCGAGCCGGTCGACATCGTTTTCCTTGACGAAAACATGCCCGGTTTGTCCGGCCTCGAAACCCTGGCCGACATCAAGCGCTCCCGTCCGTCCCTCCCTGTGGTCATGATTACCAAATCCGAGGAGGAAAACATCATGGAGGAAGCCATTGGCGCCAAGATAACCGACTATCTCATCAAGCCGGTCAACCCCTCGCAGATCCTTATGTGCTTGAAAAAGCACATTCATGAGCGTTCCATTTTCGAGGAACACACGTCAGCGGCTTACCGCGAAGAATTCTCCGACATCGCCTACCTTATCAATTCCGCGTCAACTCTGGCCGAATGGCAGGCGGTTCATCGTTTCCTCACCAAATGGGAGCTTCAGCTTGAGGAAGCCGGCAGCGGAATGACCGAGATGCTCCGGATGCAACGGACAGAAGCCAATGCTGCGTTTGCCAAGTTCGTCCAGAAAAACTATGCCTCCTGGATGGCGGAACATCCCGGACTTATGTCGCCCGACATCTTCAAGAGCCGTATCTTCCCCATGCTCGACAATGGCGAAAAAGTGGCCCTCGTTGTCATCGATAATTTCCGCTATGACCAGTGGCTCGCCATCCGCCCCATTCTCGAGCAGGATTTCTCCGTCACGGCAGACGAGCTCTACACATCCATCCTGCCTACTGCTACGCAGTATGCCCGCAACGCGATCTTCGCCGGACTCATGCCCGAGCAGATTCGCGAGATGTATCCCGACTATTGGGTAGAGGAGGGCGATGAAGACACCAAGAACCAGTTCGAGAAGGAGCTGATAGACACGCAGATACGTCGTTTCAGACGCCACGACAGCTATGCTTATTACAAGGTCAACGAATCTGACTTTTGCGAGCGCGTCATCCAGAAGCTCCGCGGTTCCCAGCAGCAGCTTTGTGTGGTTGTGCTCAACTTCATCGACATGTTGTCACATAGCCGCACAGAGTCGAAAATGATGCGCGAACTTTGTGCCGATGAAGCCGCTTACCGTTCCCTCACCGAGTCGTGGTTCCGCCATTCGCCCACCAGCGAACTCTTCCGCCGCCTTGCCGCCTTGGGCTACAAGGTGGTGCTCACTACCGATCATGGAACCGTCCGCGTAAGCAGCCCCATCCCCATTACGGCCGACAAAAACACCAATACCAACCTCCGATACAAGGTGGGCAAGGCACTCGTCTGCAAGTCGAAGGATGTTTATACAATGACCGACCCGAAGGCCTTTGGCCTTCCGTCTCCGAATATCTCCTCTTCCTACGTCTTCTGCACAGGGCAGGATTTCTTCGGTTATCCCAATAATTTCAATTATTACGCCCAATATTACACCGGTACTTTCCAACATGGCGGAATATCTCTCGAAGAGATGCTCATCCCTCTCGTTACGCTCACTCCGAAAAGCTGAGACTCCGGATACCGCTTGTCCATTATGCATAAAACCGCATAAAAACGCCCGAAAAACTGCATAATATGCAATCTCCCCTATAGCCACTTCCATAGGACTCAGATGGGACTTCGATGCGACTTTCATGCGACTTTTGCCGGACCTTGATTATTGCATAAAATGTGGATAATATACGCTATTATATCGGCCCTCTGCTTGGGCTTTTATGACATTGCCAAAAAGCGCTCGCTCGACGGCAATGCCGTTTTGTTTGTCCTCTCCTGCTCCGTTCTCATCAGTTCGGCCCTCCTGTTGCCTTGGGCGATAGCCTCGTATTTCTGGCCGGAAATCATGATGAAAACGATGGTTTTCGTACCTTCCGTCTCTTTTTCCGATCATCTTTTCATCTTCCTGAAAGCGTGCCTCGTGCTCAGCAGTTGGATTTTTGCCTACTACTCGATGAAGCACCTTCCCATCACGCTTGTCACTCCGATCAATGCCACTCGCCCCATGTGGACGCTCCTTGGCGCTGTGCTCATCTTCGGCGAGGTGCTCAACCCCTGGCAATGGGCCGGCATCATCATCGCTCTGGCTTCTTTCTACGCCTTCTCCCTCATCGGCAAAGTGGAAGGCATCAGCTGGAAACACAACATCTGGCTCTACACCCTCCTGCTGGCCACTCTCCTCGGCGCTTGTTCCGGCTTGTATGACAAATACCTCATGCGTCATCTCGACCGCAATGCCGTTCAGGTTTGGTATACGGTCTATCAGGCAATCCTCATGCTCCTCCTCTGGGGAGCGCAAACGTGGCTGCATCGCACAGATGCCCGCCGCTCGGCCAAAGGCCGCAAGCCGCTGATGCCACTCCATTCTTCCGCCCGTCCCGTTTGGCGATGGGCTATTCTGGGGATATCCGTTTTCCTCGTGGCCTCCGATTTCATCTATTTCCTGGCCCTTTCTGCTCCCGACTCCCTCATCTCGGTTGTTTCCACCGTCCGCCGGAGCGGTTGCATCATTCCTTTCCTCTACGGAGCTATCTTCTTGAAAGACAAGAATATCCGCGTGAAATCCATCTGCCTGGCGGGAGTCATACTCGGTATGATTTTCCTCCTGCTCGGCACCTTATAACAATCCTTTTCGCCCGCTTGGGGCAACGTCTCTCTTTTATCCGTGCAAATCAGCACTTCCGCCATAGTTCTTCATTCGACGCGCGTTTCCGACCGCTCGTCGGTCCTGCATCTTTACACCAGGGAATGCGGGCGGATTCCGTATCTCATCTATGGCGTTGCCTCCCGCAAATCGCCCAAGCAGGCAATGCTTATGCCTTTGGCATTGCTCGACATCGAAGCTGTTCATCTGGAAAACCGTGATCTTCAGCAGCTTCGCGATTGGCAGCTCGCTTATGTTCCCACGGCCCTCTCGGCCGACATCACCCGCCAGACCGTGGCCCTCTTCATAGCCGAGATTCTCTATCGGACGCTCACCCATCCGCTTCCCGATCCGCGGCTCTTCGATTTCCTTGAACGGACAGTTCACGAGTTGGATACACGTCCCGATCCGCAGAATGTCCACCTCGAGTTTCTCCTCGGTTTCATCCAGCATTTGGGTTTCGGAATCGACTATGAGTCGGCTTCCGCTTTGCCTTTCCTCCCCTTGCTGGAAGGACAGCCCATTCCGCGCAATCAGCGACAGGCGATGCTCACCTATCTGATGAATTATTACGAAGAGCAGATTCCCGATTTCCATTGCCCCAAGTCGCTCGACGTCATGATGCAGGTTTTTGATTGAAACAATTGAATGAATCCGTAATGTCTTCCCGTTCTCAACGACATATTGCCCTCCGCATCTTCAATATTCTGCTATTCATAGCAGCTTATGCTTATCTCACCTATGTGCTCGTCACGTTCGACCACTATGATGAGCTCTTCTCCCATTTCTGCTGTGCGGGCGTATACGAGTGGTCTTGCCTTTTTGCCTGCTTTGCCCTCTTCCCGGCAAATATCTATCTGGAGGCTTGGAAATGGCGCTATCTTCTCAAGGATATTGAACCGATTTCCATGACCGAGTCGCAGAAGCAGGTGTATCTCGGATTTGTGGGCGCTTTCCTTACGCCCGAGCGATTGGGCGATTACCCGGCTCGAGTGACCCGCATCAGCGATCGGGCCAAGTGGCTGCCCGCTATTACTATCGGCTTTGCCGGCTCAATGGCCCTTTCTACGGTCAACATCTGTTGTGGCGTATTGGCCCTTCTTTTCGGCGGAGCCGAATTGCCGGGCGTAAGCACTCGGGCAATATTGCTCACGGCCGTCGGTTTCATCGCGTTTTTCGTTCTCCTTCTCTTCCTTCTTCCGGCTATTGCCCGCTGGTTGGAGTCCCGCAGGCAATGGGGCAAAACGATGCAAACGTTCATTTCGTCCGTCCGTTCTTTTCCGCCCATGCGCTTCCCGGCTCTTGTCGGGATGAGCTTCTGCCGCTACATCGTTTATGCGGTTCAGTTGCTGCTTGTTCTCCTTTTCTGCGGAGTTGTTCTTCCGCCCGCCACCTACCTGGTTGTTCTTCCGCTCCATTATCTGTTCGTTACCCTTACGCCAACTGTTCCGGCTGCCGATGCCGCCGTCCGCGGAGGAGTGGGAGCGCTGATTTTCGGGTTCTTCACTTCCAACACTGCAGGTGTGGCTCTTGCGGTCATTCTTCTCTGGCTCATCAACTCCATTTTCCCGATGATTGTAGGCACATGGGTAGGAAAAAAGGCGTCTTGAACGCTTTTTTTTTCGTTTGTGAATATAAATGTTTGGTTTTTTCAAGAAAAAAGTGTAACTTTGCGGCTGTGCCGCAGAAAAGCATCGCACTTCCGGATATGTGCATGGCACTTCCGGATATGCAAATCTGCAATTTTGCAATTCTGCAAGTAAACAAACACAAATCTATATAATCTTTTAACATGAATCTAACTTTCCAAATCAACTACCGTGCTGAATGGGGTCAGACCATCTGCATCGTTGAGACCAAGGAGTCGGTTCTCGGTTGGACGGAAGCCAATCCGCTTTGTCTCAACTGCCAGGGTGCTGACTTCTGGAACATCACACTCCCGGTTACTGATTTTGCCGGCGAAGTCACCTACAAATATGCGCTCCGTCTTGCCGACGGCCGCTTTATCTACGAGGCAGGTCTTGATCGCCATTTCACACTTCGTGCTGCAGACAAGCACGTTGTCGTTCGCGATTTCTGGCAGGTAAACGACTACGAGAAGGCATTCTACTCTACCGCTTTCCAGCATGCGCTTTTCCGCAGAATCAAGCAGGCTAAGCCGAAAGCTCCGAAGGGCAAAGTACGTTTCTCGATCGATCTTCCGCAGATTCTCCCGACTCAGGGAGTGGCTATCATCGGTAATATTCCCGAACTCGGCGCCTGGGATGTGAATGAGAAACTCGTTCTTTCGGATGCTGAATTCCCGGTTTGGCGTGGTGATATCGACGTAAAAAATGCCGATGTAATCGAGTATAAATACCTCATTTACGACCTTCACTCGGGTGCAGTAGTAGATCTCGAATATGGCGAGAACCGCTATATCTGGGGCTTGGAGAAGGGCACTGTAGTAATGCAGAACGACCGCAGTTTCCGTCGCACTCAACCGAAGTGGAAGGGTGCGGGTGTGGCAATTCCCGTATTCTCTCTCCGTACGGAAGAAGACTTCGGTATCGGCGAGTTCCTCGACCTCAAGAAGATGGCTGATTGGGCAGCACTTACCGGTCAGAAGATGATTCAGACCCTCCCGATTAACGATACTACGCTCCGCCATAACAACCTCGACTCGTATCCATACAACGCAGTTTCCGTATTCGCTCTTCATCCGATTTACATCAATGTAGAGCGCATGGGCAACCTTACTCCTGCTCAGAAGAAGGCTTACAAGAAGACTCAGAAGGAGTTCAACGAGAAGGATTTTGCCGACTACGCAGTAGTTTACAACGAGAAGATGCGCTATTTCCGCGCCATCTACAAAGCAGAGCATGAGGCACTCTTCTCTTCGGAAGAATACAAGACTTTCTTCGAGAAGAACCGCACTTGGCTCGAGCCTTATGCCGCTTTCCTCAGCAAGCGCGACAAAGAGCCGAAGCAATTCTACTATTTCCTGCAGTTCCACGCAGACAAGCAGCTCTCGGAGGCTGTAGAATACGCTCACTCGAAGGGTGTAGCGATGAAGGGCGATATTCCAATCGGTATTTCTCCCGACTCGGTAGACGCTTATACCGATCCGCAGCTCTTCAACCTGGCAGCTTCCGCAGGTGCTCCGCCTGATGACTTCTCCATTTCCGGTCAGAACTGGGGTTTCCCGACTTACGACTGGGATGAGATGGCGAAAGACGGTTTCCTCTGGTGGCGCCGTCGCTTCACGAAGATGCAGGACTATTTCGATGCTTACCGCATTGACCACATCCTCGGCTTCTTCCGTATCTGGCAAATGCCCAAGACTGCAGTCTGGGGACTTTGCGGCCACTTCGTTCCGGCTCTCCCATATTCGATGCAGGATCTGTGGAACATGGGTGTAAATCAGGATCGCGACCGGTTGGTAAAGCCGTATATCCGTGCGAACTTCATGGGTGACGTATTCGGCTATGATACCGATTATGCAAAGAAGACGTTCTACAATACGAATGACAATTACATCTACTGGTACAAGCCCGAATTCGACACTCAGCTCAAGATTCAGGAATATTTCGACAATCTGGCAGCTCAGCAGGACGGTCAGCTTACCGACCAGCAGAAGAACCTGCTCGATGGCCTGATGTATCTGCATTGCGAGGTGCTCTTCGTGGAAGACCAGAAGAACCACGAGGTGCTCCATCCGCGTATCGCACTCTATCAGAGCCACTCGTACAACGAGCTCTCCGACGACCAGAAGCGCGTGATCAAGAACATCCACGACGAGTATTTCTACCGTCGTCACAACGATTTTTGGTACGGCTCTGCAATGCGCAAACTGCCGACGCTGATTGGTGCAACCAACATGCTCGTTTGCGGCGAGGACCTCGGTATGGTTCCTGATTGCGTTCCTTCTGTAATGCACAGCGAGCAGATTCTTTCGCTCGAGATCCAGCGTATGCCGAAGGATCCGTCGGTTGATTTCGCTCATCCGGGCAACGCACCTTACCTGTCGGTTTGCACGACCGGTACGCACGATACGAATCCGCTTCGCGCATGGTGGGAAGAAGATAAGGCTCTTACCCAGAAGTTCTACAACGAGCAGATGGGCTGGTGGGGCGAAGCTCCCGAGCACATGACTCCGGAAATTGCCGAGTTTATTGTGAACCAGCATATGTACAGCCCGGCAATGTGGGTGATTCTGCCGTTGCAGGATTGGTTGGCAGTAGACGGAGATGTCCGCTTGGCTGATCCTCAGGGCGAGCGCATCAACGTGCCGGCTAATCCGCGCCACTTCTGGAAGTATCGCATGCACCTGACGCTGGAAGACCTCCTGAAGAAGGACGCATTCAACGAGCATATCCGTTCGCTTACCGCTCGCCGCGGCTAAGCAGAGGCAAAAATAATCGAAAAAAGGCATCCCGATGGGGGTGCCTTTTTTTATACATGATGAATAGGAAATATGCAACGGAAAATGCGCCGGACATACGGAACGATTCCGACGGACGTTCGAGAATGCTGCGCTAATCCTACGCTAATGCTATGCTAATCTTATGCTAATGGTATGCTGTGAGTCCGATGAAAGTCCACTATGCATAAAGGATGCATAATCGGTGAATGAGTGCATAGAGAAGGAAATAAAGAGGGAATTAATAGAGAAATAAAAGAGAATAAAAAGCCCGGGCTCCTGTAAGGATGTAACCCGGTAAAAAAGAAGGTTCAAGACTCCTTTTTCGGGAATGTCCTGAACCTATTATAATATATATATATAAGGTGTATGTTTCTCTATGTATAAGGTGTGTGTTTCGGGAGGGTATTACCGGGCGTCGGTCATCCGGATGGAAAGGCGGCCTTCGGAGTCGGCCTCGAAACGGAAATGCGGATCTTCGAAAGCGCGCTGGAACGCTCCGCTGGCTGTGAGTTCGCGAGGGGTGCCGACTTCCACTCCTTTGTGGGGCGTCATGAGCCAGATGATGTCGGCAGTCTGAAGGGCGAGGTCGAGCTCGTGGGTGGAGATGAGGACGGTTCGCTTGGTCTCGTGCGCCAATCGACGGAGGAGGAGAAGCGTTTTGATGCGGTTGGGGAGGTCGAGATGCGCAGTGGGTTCGTCGAGCAGGATAAAGGGCGTCTGCTGGGCGAGCGCTTTGGCGATGAGTGTGCGTTGCTTCTCGCCATCGGAAAGCTCGTTGAAATAGCAGTCGGTCTTGTGCGCCATTTCGGTCTGTTCGAGCGCGTGTCGGATGCAGTCTTCGTCTTGTTCAGAGAGGCCGCCGAGGAAGGAGGAGTAGGGGTAACGGCCCATGGCAACTGCGTCGTGGACGGTAGTGCGGTCGGCCGAAAGTCGTTC
>JAGHUE010000127.1 GCA_018064985.1 Candidatus Colicola faecequi
AAACCGAGATTCTGGAATGCGGTCGACTCGGAAGCAACAGCATGTGCGTCGCAACGCTAGCCAACAAAAATCGGGGTACGGCCCCAAGAGTCACGAGCGGCAATAATACCATCTTCGGTAAGCAAAAGAATGCTGCATGAACCTTTTACAAGGCGATACACATTCTCAATACCATCGACGAAGGTCTTGCCCTTCACAATAAGAAGACCTACAAGCTCAGTGGGATTGATGCGTCCGGAGCTGAACTCGCTCAGGTGCATATTCTCCTGAAGGCAGTGCTCTACCAATTCATCAAGGTTGAGAATCTTACCCACAGTGGAGATAGCAAAGCGACCCAGATGCGAGTTGAAAAGAAGCGGTTGCGCATCGGTATCAGAGATAATACCGATACCGGCATTGCCTGAGAAGCCGGGTAATTCATCTTCGAACTTCGAGCGGAAAGGAGAGTTCTGAATGCTGTGGATGACGCGGCGGAAACCGTTCTCCTCAGAGTAGGTAGCCATACCGGCACGGCGGGTACCGAGATGGGAGTGATAGTCGGTGCCGTAGAAGACATCCGCTACACAAGAGGTTTTACCGATTGAACCAAAAAAACCAGCCATATCGAAAATCTTTTTTTCAACACCCCGTCCCTGCTACAAAATAAGGCGAGCAGGAACGGCGTGCAGTGAAATTTATTAAAATAAAACAGACTAATAACCTTTTCAGAATTTCTCACCGGTGATGTGCTCGAAGAGCTCTACATAGCGAGCTACAATACGATCAACTACCTCATCGGTCATTTCCGGAACCTGCTCACCGGCTTTGCCCTGGAAACCGTTCTCCATAAGCCATTCGCGAACGAATTCCTTGGAGAGCTGCTTCTGCGGTTCGCCTGCGAGGAAACGCTCCTCATAGCCATCTGCATAGAAATAGCGGCTGGAGTCAGGGGTATGCACTTCGTCCATAAGGAGAATCTGACGCTTGCCGTCTTTCTCCACATAGCCGAACTCGTACTTGGTATCTACAAGGATAAGACCACGCTTGGCAGCAATCTCCTGGCCACGGAGGAAGAGGGCCATGGTGTATTTCTCAAGCTGATCGTACTCCTCTGCAGGAATCAATCCGCGAGCTATGATCTCTTCGCGTGAGATATCCTGATCGTGCTCACCGATTTCAGCCTTGGTGGTAGGAGTGATGATCGGAGTCGGGAACTTCTCGTTTTCCTTCATACCTTCGGGGAGACGAACACCACAAATCTCGCGAACGCCGCTCTTGTAAGCGCGCCAAGCGCTACCGCAAAGGTAACCGCGAACAATCATCTCTACAGGATAGCCAACACAGCGTACACCATAAGTAGCATTCGGCATCGGGCAAGAGATCTTCCAGTTGGGAACAATGTCTTCGGTAGCATCGAGGAACATGGCCGCAATGCGGGTAAGGATCTCTCCCTTGCGGGGGATCGGACGAGGAAGGATAACATCGAATGCGGAAATACGATCCGAAGCAATCATCAACAGACGCTCGTCATCAAGGAAATAAACGTCACGGACTTTGCCGTGATAAACAGAAGAAGGATAGTTCATTATTCTATGAAATTTTGAGAATTATCAACTGAAAAAAATGTAGATTACTTATATTCATCCCAACTGCGGATAGCAAGTTGATCGAGCGGAATGGTCGTGAAAGCCCGGATAAAGGCATCCGCCAAACGAGGATTCGTTATCAAAGGGATATTGAGATCAACCGATGCACGACGGAGTTTGCGGTAGGAATCGTGGATTGGATCGATAATAGTATCTCCCGGGATACCGATAAAGAGCTCTATGGTATGATTGTGCATGAGGTCAAGCGCAATCGGATGCTCCGCATCGGGTGTAGACGACTGTGCAGCTGACTCTTCGCTCTTGTATACACGTTTGTTGGGAACACCGGCTTCTGTAAGGAACTTACTTGTACCACCCGTAGCATAAAGGGTGTATCCTTCCTTCACGAGAAGACGAAGCGAATCGAGCATTGCACCTCGCTGCTTCGGACCACCGATAGCGACAAGGATGTTCTTCTTCGGTACGCGCAATCCTACTGACAGCATAGACTTCAAGAGGGCGCAGTTGGCATCCTCACCCAAGCAGCCGACCTCACCTGTAGAGGCCATATCAACACCCAGAACAGGATCAGCATTCTGGAGACGGTTGAAGGAGAACTGCGAAGCCTTGACACCCACATAGTCAAAATCGAAAAGCGACTTGTGAGGCTTTTCTACCGGCAATCCAAGCATAATGCGGGTAGCGATATCAATAAGATTGATCTTGAGCACCTTGCTTACGAAGGGGAAACTTCGGGAAGCACGGAGGTTGCACTCAATCACTTTGATTTCGTTTTCACGCGCCAGATACTGAATATTGAAGGGACCGGAGATATTAAGCTCGCGGGCAATCTGACCGGAGATCTTCTTGATACGGCGAACCGTCTCTACATAAAGCTTCTGCGCAGGGAACATGATGGTAGCATCACCGGAGTGAACACCTGCATATTCCACGTGCTCGGAAATGGCATAAGCGATAATCTCACCGTCACGAGCCACACCATCAAACTCCACTTCCTTCGTGTTGAGCATGAACTTGGAGATAACCACAGGGTGCTCCTTGCTGACATTAGCAGCAAGAGAAAGGAATTCGCGGAGCTGTTCATCGTTGGAGCAAACATTCATGGCTGCACCGGAAAGCACATACGACGGACGAACGAGAACCGGATAGCCTACTCTATCTACGAAACGCTGCACATCGTCCATCGACGTAAGAGCGCTCCATTCCGGCTGATCAACCCCAATGCGATCGAGCATAGCCGAGAACTTATCGCGGTCTTCGGCATTATCAATCGACTTGGCAGTTGTACCGAGGATGGGAACCTGCTGACGATCGAGCTTCAAAGCGAGGTTGTTCGGAATCTGACCACCGGTACTTACGATTACACCGTGTGGTGCTTCGAGTTCGATGATATCCATCACACGCTCGAAGGTGAGTTCGTCGAAATACAGACGATCACACATGTCGTAGTCGGTGCTGACAGTCTCAGGGTTGTAGTTGATCATTACGGAACGGTAGCCCTGCTGACGGATAGTCTGGAGAGCCTGCACACCGCACCAGTCGAACTCAACGGAAGAGCCGATGCGATATGCACCCGAACCGAGCACAATGATACTCTTATGGTCGCCAAGGTAATGAACATCGCTCTCCGTACCGGAATAGGTAAGATAGAGGTAGTTGGTCTGCGCGGGGAATTCGCCAGCCAACGTATCAATCTGCTTCACAACCGGGAGCACACCCAATTTCTTACGCAAAGCACGTACCTGAAGTGCGGCATTATCCATGCTCTGATTCTCACCGAGGCGGAGCGCACGAGCTATCTGGAAATCGCTGAATCCGAGCTGCTTGGCAAGGATAAGAAGATCCGTAGAAAGGCTGTTGATATCAGGCAAAGCACGAAGTTCGTTGTCCACACGAATGATGTTCTCCAATCGCTGAAGGAACCAGCGGTCGATCTTAGTCAGTTCATGGATACGTTCTACACTGTAACCGTTGTACATTGCCTTGGCAATTGCAAAGATGCGCTTGTCGGTAGGCGCAGTAAGCGCAGCATCGATATCGTCAACCTTGAGCACTTTGTTTTCCGTAAAGCCGTGCATACCCTGCCCGATCATACGGAGACCTTTCTGGATAGCATCTTCGAAGGTACGGCCGATAGCCATCACCTCGCCTACGGATTTCATCGAAGAACCGAGCTCACGATTTACACCGCGGAACTTGCCGAGATCCCAGCGAGGAATCTTGCAGACCACGTAGTCGAGTGCCGGTTCGAAGAACGCGGAGGTAGTCTTTGTAACAGAGTTCGTAAGTTCGAAGAGGCCGTAACCCATACCCAGTTTCGCAGCTACGAAAGCAAGCGGATAGCCGGTTGCTTTCGAAGCAAGAGCCGACGAACGGGAGAGGCGGGCATTTACCTCAATCACACGATAGTCTTCGCTTTCGGGGTCGAATGCATACTGGACGTTGCATTCACCTACGATACCGATATGGCGGATGATCTTGATAGCAAGCGCACGAAGCTTGTGATACTCGGAATTGGTGAGCGTCTGCGAAGGAGCAATAACGATAGACTCTCCGGTATGGATGCCGAGCGGGTCGAAGTTTTCCATATTGCAGACCGTAATACAGTTGTCGTATCGGTCACGAACCACTTCGTATTCTATCTCTTTCCATCCTTTCAAGCTCTTTTCTACAAGCACCTGCGGGGAGAAGGAGAATGCTTTTTCTGCCAAGCGGTTGAGTTCTTCCTCATTATCGCAGAATCCGGAACCGAGACCACCGAGCGCATATGCAGCACGCAGAATGACCGGATAACCGAGACGAGCTGCCGCTTCGCGGGCTGCTTCGATGGATTCGCAAGCTTCCGACTTGATGGTCTTCACATCAATCTCGTTAAGCTTCTCTACGAAAAGTTCGCGGTCTTCCGTATCGATGATAGCTTGCACGGGGGTACCGAGCACCTTGACATTATATTTCTCAAGCACACCGCTCTTATAGAGCTCCACACCACAGTTGAGCGCGGTCTGACCGCCGAAAGAGAGGAGAATGCCATCGGGGCGCTCCTTATCAATCACCTTCTCAACAAAATAAGGATTGACAGGGAGGAAATAAATTTTGTCCGCAACGCCTTCGGAAGTCTGAACGGTAGCGATATTGGGGTTGATGAGGATGGTTTGAACACCTTCCTCACTCAGCGCTTTGAGCGCCTGCGAACCGGAATAGTCGAACTCGCCTGCCTCACCGATTTTAAGAGCACCGGAGCCAAGTACGAGCACTTTCTTTATGTTTTCAATTTTCATGAAAAAAGAAAATATAAATAGATATTACTTAAGTTGTTTTATCACTTGAGGAGTGCCACGAATTCATCGAAGAGGAACTCGGTGTCAACCGGACCGGAGCAAGCTTCGGGGTGGAACTGGGCCGAGAACCAGGGCTTCTCCACATGGCGAATACCTTCGTTGGAGCCATCGTTCATATTGACGAAATAGGGCTCCCATCCGGGCATCAAAGTAGTGGTATCGACAGCATAACCGTGATTTTGCGTAGTAATGAAGCAACGGTCCGTACCAACCATGCGAACGGGCTGGTTATGCGAGCGATGGCCGTACTTAAGCTTGTAGATAGTAGCACCTGCAGCCTTACCGAGGAGTTGGTTGCCCATACAGATACCCATCAGCGGACGGCTATCTGCTTTCGGCATTTCGGTTTCCAGGAAATGACGGATATGCTGCACGGCAATGTCGCAGGTATTGGGGTCGCCGGGGCCGTTGGAAAGGAAGAGCGCATCAAACTCAAGCTGATTGAAATCGTAGTCCCAAGGCACACGGATCACCTCCACATTGCGTCGGATAAGGCAACGGAGGATATTGTGCTTCACGCCACAGTCAAGCAATACAACTTTCTTGTAGCCCTTGCCCTCATTGTAGCGGATCACCTCACGGCAAGAAACCTCATCCACGAAGTTGACTCCCTCGTAATCGGCAGACGGAAGGTTGTCGGGCTCATCGTCAAAGAGAATCTGTCCCATCATCACACCATGCTCACGAAGGCACTTGGTGAGAGCACGGGTGTCGATTCCGGCAATACCCGGCACGTGCTCACGCTTCAGCCAATCGGCCAGCGTCTCATGACCGTTCCAATGGGAAAAGGCATCGGAGTAGTAGCTGACGATAATTGCAGAAGCATAAATACGATCAGACTCCATAAAGGTAGCAAGACCATCCGGCTCCATAGTGAAAGGCGGAACGCCATAGTTGCCAACAAGCGGGAAAGTGAGCGCCATGAGCTGGCCGGCATAGGAGGGGTCGGTGAGACTCTCGGGATAGCCCATCATAGCGGTATTGAAAACCACCTCACCGGCTACAGGAGATTCGTAGCCGAACGAAGTGCCGTGAAAGCAAGTACCGTCGGAGAGTCGAAGAGTAACTTTTCTCATGTTACCAAGTTATAATTTTCAAAAGTCCTGAATGCCGCCAAAGGCAGCATCCTGGAAAAAATATTTAACGAAGAATAGTAGCCTCGCGATCCGGACCAACGGAAACGATCTTAATCGGAGTCTGGAGTTCCTTCTCGAGGAAGGCAATGTAATTCTTGAATGCCTCCGGGAAGTCGGCTTCGCAGCGGCACTTGGTAAGGTCGGTATTCCAACCCGGGAGCTCTACATACTGCGGCTCAACGTCACCTTCGAGGCTGAAGGGGAATTCGTCGGTCAACTGACCGTTGACTTTGTATGCGTTGCAAGCCTTGATCGTTTCGAAAGAATCGAGCACGTCGGACTTCATCATGATGAGCTGGGTAACACCATTGAGCATAATCGTGTAGCGGAGAGCAACGAGGTCGATCCAACCGCAACGACGCTCACGACCGGTAACAGCACCATATTCATGGCCGATGCTACGGATCTTGGCACCTGTTTCATCGAACAACTCAGTGGGGAACGGACCGGAACCTACGCGAGTGCAATATGCCTTGAAGATACCGAATACGTCGCCAATCTTATTGGGCGCAATACCGAGACCGGTGCAAGCACCTGCGCAAACGGTATTGGACGAGGTAACAAACGGATAGGAACCGAAGTCCACGTCGAGAAGCGAACCCTGAGCACCTTCGCAGAGGATGTTCTTGCCGTCCTTGAGGCAATGGTTGACAAAATGCTCGGAATCAATCACGCGGAACTTCTTGAGGAACTCAACGCCCTCCATCCACTGCTTCTCGAGCTCTGCAAGACCGTCGTAAGAAACAGCCTCACCACCCTTCTTCACAGCCAGTTCGTTGAGGCTATCGATCATTTCGATGTGACGCTGCTTGGCAGCTGCATACTTCTGTTCGAAATTGTCGAAGAGATCGCCAACGCGAAGACCGTTGCGGCTTACCTTATCCGTGTAAGTAGGACCGATACCCTTGCCGGTAGTACCGATTTTAGCTTTGCCCTTAGCTGCCTCGTTGGCCTTGTCGAGCAGACGGTGGGTCGGCAGGATGAGGTGCGCCTTCTTGGAGATGAAAAGACGCTGGGTGAGATCGTGGCCGGACTGCGCCAATTCGAGTGCCTCGGTCATGAAGAGCAGCGGATCGAGCACTACGCCATTGCCGATAATATTGATCTTATCGCCCTGGAAAATACCCGAAGGGATGCTGCGAAGCACGTATTTCTGACCATCGAACTCGAGCGTGTGACCTGCATTCGGGCCGCCCTGGAAACGGGCAACCACGCTGTAGTTAGGAGTGAGTACATCGACTACTTTGCCCTTGCCTTCGTCGCCCCACTGCAAACCTAAAATGACATCAACTTTGTTGTTCATATCTTTGTTTGAATATTAAATACCAACTTGAGAGAAAATATAATCCACATTCTTCATGTAGTAATCGAGAGTGAAGCACTCGTCGATTTCAGCCGGAGTAAGATGCTCGGTGATAGCCGGAGTAAGCTTGAGATTCTCCTGCATTTCGCCACCTTCCATGAGGGTCTTCATGGCAACCGGCTGAACGAGGTCGTAAGCACGCTCACGAACAAAGCCCTTCTCGATGAGGGCGTTCATTACGCGCTGAGCGAAAATGGCGCCATGAGTAAGGCCGATGTTGCGAAGCATGTTCTCGGGGTATACAACGAGGTTGTCGAGGATGCCCTCGAAGCGAGCGAGCATGTAGTCGAGAAGCATGGTAGCATCCGGGAGAATGATACGCTCGGTGCTGGAGTGCGAGATATCACGCTCGTGCCAGAGAGCGATGTTCTCGTTGGCCGTGCACATATAACCGCGCATAACGCGAGCGCATCCGCAGATATTTTCAGAGGAGATCGGGTTGCGCTTGTGAGGCATTGCAGACGAACCCTTCTGGCCCTTGCGGAAAGCCTCTTCCACTTCGCGCACTTCCTGACGCTGCATATTACGTACCTCGAGAGCCATCTGCTCGAGCGTACCGGCAATGCAAGCAAGCGTGGAGAGATAGAAAGCGTGACGATCGCGACCGAGTACCTGAGTAGCAATCTTGCTGGACTCGATTCCGAGGTGGGAGCAAACATACTCCTGAATTGCAGGCGGGATGTTGGCAAAGTTGCCTACAGCACCGGAAAGCTTTCCGGCTTCCACACCACGTGCAGCCATCTTGAAGCGCTCGATGTTGCGAGCCATGGCCTCATACCAGAGCGCCCACTTCAAACCGAAGCTTGAGACATCAGCATGCATACCGTGCGTACGGCCGATAACCGGAGTATACTTGAACTCATTGGCGCGACGCTTGAGCACAGCCATAAACGACTCGAGGTCCTTCTCGAGGATTGCATTAGCCTGCTTGAGGAGGTAGCCGTTGGCGGTATCAACCACATCAGTGGAAGTAAGGCCATAGTGCACCCACTTCTTCTCTTCGCCGAGGGATTCGCTAACGGTACGGGTGAAAGCCACTACATCGTGGCGGGTAATTTCCTCGATTTCGTGGATGCGATCCACATTGAAAGTAGCCTTCTCACGGAGGAGCTTGACATCTTCAGCAGGAACGACACCCAGCGTGGACCAAGCTTCTGCAGCAAGGATTTCCACTTCGAGATAAGCATTGAACTTATTCTCTTCTGTCCAAATGTTGCGCATGACAGCGCGACTGTAACGATCAATCATATTATTCTCGTGGTAAAATTTTATATTGCAATTTAGCGTACGCTTCCTCAGCACGGGCAAGCGCTTTCTCGACCGATTCGTCGGTAGCGAGAATCACACCGAAACGGCGATGGCCGCATACTTCGGGTTTGCCGAAGAGGCGCATCTGCACATTCGGCACGGAGAGCACTTCTTCCAAACCGGAGAACTCAACGCGGTTGGAATCGCCCTCGATAACGACAGCCTTGGAAGCGGAAGGACCGAAGAAACTGACCTCTGGGATAGGCAAACCGAGCACGGCGCGAGCATGGAGCGCGAACTCGGAAAGATCCTGCGAAATCATAGTGACCATACCGGTATCGTGCGGACGGGGAGACACTTCGGAGAAGATCACCTCGTCGCCCTCAACGAACATCTCCACACCGAAGATGCCGTAGCCGCCGAGCGCATCGGTAACGGCCTTGGCGATGACTTTGGCTTTCTCGAGCGCATCATCGGTCATGGGTTGCGGCTGCCAGGATTCGCGGTAGTCGCCATCCACCTGATGATGGCCGATGGGCTGAAGGAAAGTAGTGCCACCTGCGTGGCGGACGGTGAGGAGGGTGATCCCGTAGTCGGAGCTTACAAAGCCCTCAACAATAACGCGTCCTGCACCTGCACGACCGCCTTCCTGCGATATTTCCCAAGCCTTTTCGATATCGGCAGCCTTCTTAATGGTAGATTGTCCATGGCCGGAAGACGACATAACGGGCTTGACAACGCAAGGGATGCCGATTTCTTCCACAGCCTTGAGGAACTCGTCGTGATTATCAGCGAAAGCGTAACGGGCCGTGCGGATGCCGAGGTCCTCGGCAGCAAGGCGACGGATAGCTTCGCGGTTCATGGTGAGGAAAGTGGCATTGGCGGTAGGAATAACGCGATAGCCTTCTTTCTCGAGCTGAACGAGCGTAGGAGTAGCGATAGCTTCTACCTCGGGAATGATGAGGGAGGGCTTCTCTTCTTCTACTACACGGCGGAGCGCATCGCCATCGAGCATGTTGAAAACATGCGAACGATGAGCCACCTGCATAGCGGGCGCATTCGCATACTTATCGCAAGCGATTACCTCCACGCCATAGCGCTGAAGTTCGATTGTAATTTCTTTTCCAAGTTCGCCACTACCGAGCAGAAGAGCGCGGGTTGCGATGGGGGAAAGGGGAGTTCCTATGGTCATAATAAAATGGGTAAATCTTAAAAATAGTACATTTTCAGCCGAATTTCAAAAGCGATAAAAGTCGCATGGAAGTCCACTCTACGTCCACACGAAGTCCGATGGACGTCCGATCGGGAAAATCTTAAAAATCGGCAATTTTTTTAAGCGTTCCGAACACGCTTGAGGAAGCACTCGATAGTGTTGCGCATGAGCATGGTGATGGTCATGGGGCCTACTCCACCGGGAACGGGTGTGATGGCTCCGGCCACTTCTTTGGCAGCCTCAAAGGCCACATCACCCACCAGACGGCCACTCTCGAGGCGGTTGATTCCGACGTCGATAACCGTAGCACCCGGCTTGATGTAATCGGCAGTAAGCATCTCCGGACGACCGACAGCCGCAACAAGGATATCGGCTTCCCGGCAGACAGCCTGCAGGTTCTGCGTACGGCTGTGGGCAATGGTAACCGTTGCGTTTCTGTCAAGCAGAAGTTTGGCAACCGGCTTGCCGACGATGTTGCTTCGGCCAACGACCACGGCTTTCTTACCGGCAATCTCCACACCCGCACGGTCGAGCATCATAAGGATGCCCTTGGGGGTGCAAGGCACAATGCACGGCTGGTTGAGCCAAAGGCGGCTCACATTGACGGGATGGAAGCCGTCGACATCTTTTTCGGGCGAGATGGCTTCAATCACGCGGTCTTCGGAGATGTGCTTCGGGAGCGGGAGCTGCACGAGGATACCGTCGACCAGCGGATCGGCATTGAGGCGGTCGATCTCGGAGAGGAGCCGCTCTTCGGAGCAGTCCTCCGGGAGGGAGATGAGGCTGCCGTCGATTCCCACGTATTCGGTCGCCTTAATCTTACCGCGCACGTACGATTGGCTGGCGGGGTTGTTGCCCACGATGATGACCATCAGGCAAGGGCGGCGGCCATACTGGGCAGCCAGCGCCTCCACCTCTCCGTACATCTCATCTTTGAGCGCTTGAGATAGCTGTTTTCCGTCGATAATCATTTTCAGTCAAAAGCCCAATGGGCGATATCTTTGCGATAGAACATATTGTCACACTTGATTTTCTCGATCTCGGTGTATACCTTCTGGCGAGCCTCAGCGAGGTCCTTGCCGGTAGCGATGCACATCATTACACGGCCGCCATTGGTAAGCAGCTGACCGTCAGCGAGTTTAGTACCCATATGATAGATCGGTCCGTCGAAGCTGTCCGTTCCTTCGATAAGTGCGCCCTTGGCATAAGAGCCGGGGTAGCCCTTGGATGCGAGGACAACGCCGATGGTAGCTTCCTTGCGCCAGCAGAGCGGAGAAAGCGGATGACCGTTGGCCACACGGCTGAAGACCTCGAACGGGTCGGTAGACAGAAGCGGGAGAACCACCTCGGTTTCGGGATCGCCGAAGCGAGCGTTGAACTCGATAACCTTGATGCCGTTGCGGGTTTTCATCAGACCGCCATAGAGGACACCACTGAGCGGAGTGCCTTCTTCCACCATGGCAGCAGCCGTTGCTTCAAGGATATTGTGAAGCGCGAAAGCCTCGTCTTCAGGCGTGATGAAAGGCAGGGGAGCATATGCACCCATACCGCCGGTATTCGGGCCAAGATCGCCATCGAAAGCACGCTTGTGGTCCTGCGAAACGGGCATCGGATAGACGCGAAGGCCATCCACGAAGCACATGAACGAGAACTCCGGTCCGCGGAGGAATTCTTCAATGACTACGCGTCCCTCACCAAAGGTGCCGTCGAGGAGCATGTCTTTGAGCGCCTCATCGGCAGCCTCGAGAGTCTCAGCGATAACCACACCCTTGCCGGCAGCCAGGCCGTCATACTTGATGACGGTAGGGAGAGAACCTGCCTTAACGTATTCAAGCGCCTCCTGATAGTCGGTAAAAGCTTTGTAGGCAGCCGTCGGGATGTCGTATTTGGCCATCAAACGCTTGGCGAATTCCTTGCTGGATTCAATTTGAGTGGCGGCCTTCGTATGGCCGAAGATAGCCAGTCCTTCCTTGCGGAAAGCATCTACCACACCGGCAGCCAGCGCGGCTTCCGGACCAACGACCGTGAGGTCGATCTGCTGCTCTTTGGCAAAACGGAGCAAGCCTTCCACATCGGTATCTTTGATAGGTACGCAAGTAGCCTGCTTGGCGATTCCGGCATTACCGGGTGCACAGAAAATGGATTCTACCTGGCTGCTTCTGGAAAGCGCATCCACGATGGCGTGCTCACGACCGCCGCCGCCAATCACGAGAACTTTATTCATGTCTGAAAAGTGTTCGAATATAGCATTTGGCCGGCCTGCGCCAGAGCGCAAGCCGGCTGTTGATTATTAATGTTTGAAATGACGCATGCCGGTGAAGAGCATAGGAATACCGTGCGCATTGGCAGCGGTGATGCTCTCCTCGTCGCGAACGCTGCCACCGGGCTGCACGATTGCAGCAATGCCGTACTGAGCTGCGCTCTCTACGCTGTCGCCGAACGGGAAGAAACCGTCGGAACCCATTACGAGGCCTTCCTTGCGGATGTCCTTGCCTTCTGCAGCGAGGGTCTCTTCTGCCTGCTTGAGCGCAATAGCAGCCGAACCTACGCGGTTCATCTGGCCGGCACCAACACCGAGGGTCTTGCCATCCTTCACTACAACGATAGCGTTGGACTTGACGTGCTTAACGATGCGCCATGCAAACTGCATATCGATCATCTGCTCTGCAGACGGCTTCTTCTCGGTTACACACATGTCCTCGCTGAGGGCAACGGTAGTAGTATCGAGCTGCTGAACGAGCAGACCGCCGTTGACGCTCACATACTGGTTGTGCGACTTCTTGTCAGCCGACATATCCACCTCGAGGAGGCGGAGGTTCTTCTTGGTGCAGAGCACCTCGAGTGCACCGTCAGAGAACTTAGGAGCCATAATGATCTCAAGGAAGATCGGCTTCATAAGCTCGGCAGCCTCGCGGGTAAGTTCGCAGTTGGTAGCTACGATGCCGCCGAAGATGCTGACTTTGTCAGCCTCGTAAGCCTTCGTCCAAGCTTCTACAACGTCCTTGCCGATAGCCGCACCACACGGATTCATGTGCTTGAGGCCTACGCAGAACGGGGTGTCGCCGAACTCACGAACGATATTGAGAGCCGCATTGGCGTCCTGGATATTGTTGTAAGAAAGTTCCTTGCCGTTGAGCTGCTTAGCCGATGCGAGAGAGAACGGAACCTTCTCCTGTGCAGCATAGAACTTAGCGCTCTGGTGAGGATTCTCGCCATAACGGAGGCCCTGCTTGAGGTCGAACTCAAGGAAGAGCTTCTCGTTGAGACCGGCATGCTCGCGCATGTAGGTAGCGATGCAGCAATCATATTCTGCAGTATGGGTGTAAGCCTTGGCTGAGAGCTGCAGACGGGTCTCGAGCGTAGTGTTGCCGGTAGCGTTGATCTCCTCGAGGATACGGCTGTAGTCATCCGGATCGCAAACAACGGTTACGTCGTTGAAGTTCTTAGCTGCCGAACGGAGCATTGACGGACCGCCGATATCAATCTTCTCGATAGCCTCAGCCATCGTAGTGCCTTCCTTCGCAATCGTCTCGCGGAACGGATAGAGGTTTACGCATACAAGGTCGATAAACTCGATACCGTTTTCTGCAAGTGCCTGAAGATGAGAAGGTTCGTCGCGGCGAGCGAGAAGTGCGCCATGTACTTTCGGGTGAAGGGTCTTTACGCGACCGTCGCAAATCTCTGGGAATCCGGTTACCTCGCTGATACCGATTGTCTTTACACCGCTTTCTTCAAGCAGTTTCTGGGTGCCACCGGTAGCGATAATCTCCCAACCGGCAGTCTGAAGGCCTTTTACGAAATCAACAAGACCACGCTTGTCGCTGACGCTGACCAATGCTCTTTTTGCCATACTTAATATGATAGTTTTGAGTAGTTATTATTTCATTACAATTTCGTTTTCGCCCTCGATTACCTTACCGATAACCTGAGCCTTCTCACCCCACTTGGTGAGGATCTCGATAGCCTTGGCTGCATCTGCCTCCGGCATAGCAAGCACCATACCGATACCCATGTTGAAGATGTTGAACATCTCGCGATGAGGGATACCGCCCCACTCTTCCAGCTTGCGGAAAATCGGAAGGATTTCCCAACTGCCTTCTTCGATATGGAAACCCTGACCGGGCTTGAAGATACGGGGAATATTCTCGTCGAAGCCGCCGCCGGTGATGTGAGCCACACCGTGAACGTCGCAGTTGCGGATTACGTCGAGCACCTGCTTTACATAGATGCGGGTCGGAGTGAGGAGCACCTCGCCGAGAGTCTTTTCCTCGGAAAGGCCTTCGTATTTCTGATGAAGGTCGAGCTTCGCATCAGCCACTACCTTGCGGACAAGGCTGTAGCCGTTGGAATGAACACCGGAAGAAGAGATACCTACCAGCACATCACCTGCAGCCACCTTGGTGCCGTCGATGAGTTTGGACTTCTCCACAACACCGGTGGTGTAGCCTGCGATGTCGTACTCGCCATCGGAATACATGCCCGGCATCTCAGCCGTCTCACCGCCTACGAGTGCGCAACCGGCCTGACGGCAACCTTCTGCCACACCGGCTACGATAGCTTCCACCTTAGCCGGGATATTATGACCGAGGGCCACATAATCGAGGAAAATGAGCGGTTCTGCACCCTGAGCAAGCACGTCGTTTACGCACATGGCCACAGCATCGATACCGATCGTATCGTGCTTATCCATCGCAAAAGCGATTTTGAGCTTGGTGCCAACGCCATCCGTACCGCTTACGAGTACCGGCTCGCTGATGTTGAGTGCGGAGAGATCGAACATGCCGCCGAAGGAACCGATGTTACCCATCGAACCATGACGCATGGTGCTCTTCACATGACTTTTGATTCTGTGAACTACCTCATAGCCGGCTTCAAGGTTCACACCGGCGTTTTCATAACTTTGTGCCATTATTGATATGTTTTGCGGTCGCTGAGCGACACTGATTATTTTTTGCGGAAATAGTTAACTGCGTTCTCGAAGAGCGGCTGCTTGCGATTGCCGTCGATGTTCTGGAAGAGGCCTTCTTCGAAGCGCTCCGAGTGGCCCATCTTACCGAGAATCTGTCCGTTCTTGGAGATGATACCTTCAATAGCGTAATACGAGCCGTTGGGGTTAGCCGGCGATTGCATGGTCGGCTCACCGGTCATCGGATCAGCATAGAGGAATGCCACCTGTCCGTTCTCGAACAGCTCCTTGGCAAGCGCTTCGTTCACAACGAACTTACCCTCGCCGTGGCTTACTGCAATGCTGTGCATCTCGCCGATCTGAAGGCCCTTGAGCCAAGGCGAAGCAGTAGTGGAAACGACGGTGCTGACCATCTGAGAAACGTGGCGGTTGATATCGTTGCGGAAGAGGGTCGGACTGTCTGGGGTAACCATGCCGAGCTTGCCGTAAGGCAGAAGGCCGCTCTTTACGAGAGCCTGGAAACCGTTGCAGATACCCAAGATAAGGCCACCGCGCTCGATGAGTCGCTCGATAGCGCTGCCCACCTTCTTATTGTTGATTACGCTCGCAATGAACTTACCGCTGCCGTCCGGTTCGTCACCTGCGGAGAAACCGCCGGCAAACATCAGGATATGGCACTTGTCGATCCATTCTACCATCTCATCGATACTGTCGAGCACGTCCTGGCCCGTCAGGTTGCGGAAGATGGTGGTCTTCACCTCGGCACCGGCAGCACGGAATGCCTTGGCACTGTCGTAATCGCAGTTCGTACCGGGGAATACCGGGATATAAGCGAGCGGATGTTCTACAGCCTCACCCTTATATTCGATAGCTTCTGCAGGAGCGGTATGCTCGAAGCCGGCAGGAAGGAGCTCGGTATGCTTAGCCGGAACAGCGTTTGCATAAACCGAGTGGAAGCGGTCGTAGCAAGCCTTGAGCAGGCGTTCGCGACTGAGCGACTCGCCATTTACGGTAATAGCGCCGTCGGTAGTTTTGCCGAGCAGAAGGGCATTGCGGTAATTGAGCTTGCAATCGGTCGTAAGCAGGATAGCGCCATAGTTGTAAGCAAAGAGATCTGCTTCATCCATGTTGATATCCGCGCCTATTCCGTTGCCGAAGCAGCATTTAGCCACAGCCTCTGCTACACCGCCGAAACCGAGGGCATAAGCCGATGCTATACGGCCCTTCTGGTTCTGCTTGTAGAGATAAGTCCAGTTCGGACGGAGGTCCTCCAGGTTGGGCATATAATTGGCATTGGCCTTATGCTGGAGGAGGTAGATATACTGACCCGGTTTCTTGAACTCGGGAGTAATTGCTTTGTCGGCCTTGAGCGTGGTGATACCGAACGCAATCAAGGTTGGCGGTACGCTGATATGCTCGAAAGTGCCGCTCATTGAGTCTTTGCCGCCGATCGACGGAAGACCGAGCTCCACCTGCATCTTCAGTGCGCCGAGAAGAGCGCTCAGCGGTTTGCCGAAAGAGTGAGGATCGGCCGTCATGCGCTCGAAATACTCCTGATAAGAGAAGCGCATCTTCGAATAGTCGGCACCGGCAGCAGCCACCTTGGCGCAAGCCTCCACTACTGCATACGCAGCACCGTGATACGGGCTCCATTCCGAGATCATCGGGTTGAAGCCGAAGGCCATCACGCTGGCCGTATTGGTAAAGCCGTCGGTAGGCAACTTCTGCATCGAAACCTGGCTCTCGGTAAGCTGGCTCTTGCCGCCGTAAGGCATCACTACGGTAGAACGGCCGATGGTAGCATCGAAGTTCTCGATGAGGCCCTTCTGCGAAGTGACGTTATCGGAAGCAAGCATGGAAGCAAAGCGGTCTTCAAGCGACTCGCCTGCATATTCGTTTGCGAACGGGTTCTTCTTTTCTACAGCGCCGATAGTAGCACTTGCATAGTGCTTTGCGCCGGCCGAGTCGATAAACTCGCGGCTCAAGTCAGCCACTACCTCACCTTTATAGAACTGGCGCATGTGAGCCGTATCGGTCACGTCTGCCACGTAAGTCACTTCTACGTTGTCTGCATGGCAATACTGCTTGAAAGCCTCGCGGTCTTTCGCCTCTACTACCACTGCCATTCGCTCCTGGCTCTCCGAGATAGCGAGTTCGGTCGGGTTGAGACCGGCATATTTGGTCGGTACGCGATCGAGATAGATATCCAATCCGTCGGCCAACTCGCCGATAGCCACACTTACGCCACCTGCGCCGAAGTCGTTCGATTTCTTGATCAGCTTGGTCACTTCCGGACGGCGGAAGAGGCGCTGGAGCTTGCGCTCCTCGGGTGCATTACCCTTCTGCACTTCGCTGCCGCACGTATTGATCGACGATTCGGTATGCTCTTTCGATGAACCGGTAGCACCGCCGATACCGTCGCGACCGGTACGACCGCCGAGCAACAGGATCACATCACCCGGAGCCGGACTCTCGCGGCGAACCTGATCGGCTTTCACAGCACCTACTACGGCACCTACCTCAAGGCGCTTGGCCACATAGGAAGGATGATAAATCTCGCGAACGTGCGTAGTGGCCAGACCAATCTGGTTGCCATAGCTGGAATAGCCTGCTGCTGCCTTGTGCGAGATCATCTGCTGCGGCAGCTTACCCTGAAGCGTCTCGCTTACAGGAAGATAGATATTGCCCGCACCCGTCACGCGCATCGCCTGATATACATAGGAGCGACCGGACAGCGGGTCACGGATTGCACCACCCAGACAGGTACTTGCGCCGCCGAACGGCTCAATCTCGGTAGGATGGTTGTGCGTTTCGTTCTTGAATTGGAGAAGCCATTTCTGCGTCTCGCCGTCTACATCCACGTCGATGAAGATCGAGCATGCGTTGTTCTCTTCGCTCACCTCCATATCGTTGAGCAGCCCCTGCTTCTTCAGATAGCGAGCGCCGATGGTAGCCAGTTCCATGAGGCAAAGGCTCTTCTTTTCGCGATGGAGCTCCGTGCGGATATGCTTGAACATGTTGATCGATTCCTTGAATTCGCGCTTCATGAACGACTCATCGATCTTGATGGTCTGCAGTTCGGTGGTGAACGTAGTGTGGCGGCAGTGGTCGCTCCAATAGGTATCCAGAATACGGAGTTCCGTCTCGGTAGGCTGACGATGCTCGCCGCGGAAATAGTTCACTACCTCGCGAAGGTCGTCGGTATTCATGGCCAGACCCCATTCTTTGCAGAATGCGCCGAACTGCTCTTCCGGCATCTCCGTAAAACCGTCGAGCTTCTGCAGCGGCTTCACGTCGGCCTGCTCACCCAGCG
>JAGHUE010000141.1 GCA_018064985.1 Candidatus Colicola faecequi
ACTTAAAACCTACGTATTATGAGAGTTAATGTTCAGGCCGTAAATTTCGAGATGGCTCAAAAACTCGAACAGTTTATTCAGAAAAAGACCGATCGCTTCAGCAAGCATCTTTCTGAGAACGACGAAATCATCGTTAAGATGACAGTTGACAAACCCGCTACCGCGCACAACAAAACGACTTCCGTACGCATCGGCGACCTCTTCGCAGAGAAGACCGCCGACACTTTCGAAGATGGTCTTCACGAGTGCCTCGATGCCTTGGAACGTCAGATTGAGCGCAGAGATGCCAAGTAACGCGCTACTCTATAAAAAAAGCCGACCCGCAAGGGCCGGCTTTCTTTTTGCCGTATAATAGTAAGGAGTTACTTGCCTCCGTTGTTGCCTCCGCCTCCCAAGCGGCCGGCTTCGTCTATGTTGCCTACCTTGCGCTGCTTATACCACTGCTGAGTGCCGAACATATACGTTACGGAAAGCATCAGTTTCTGGCTGCGGATTTTCTGTCCGAAATAGGTGTAATAACCTTCACCCAATCCCTGACTCTCCTGATTGTAGTTCGATGTGCGGGCCACATCCTGCAGCTGGGCATTCAGAATCAGACCGATCTTCGGGAACATTTTCCTCACGCCCATCGACGAGTTGAACATGGCGGTCTGCCGGTTGTAGCCGATGGTCATAGGGGCCGAATACCACGCATCTGCCGAGATCACCCATTCCTTCGGAAGGTAAGCGTTCAGGTTGGCCGACATCGAGTAGTAGTTGTTGTGGTTCTCGTAGTCGCCATACTGCTTGTAAGCCTTGTTGATGAAGTGGAAATAGCCGGCATTTACGGTAAGTGCGAGCCATGCGCCCTTGAGATGATGCTCTTCATCGAACTTCGGTACAATAGGCAGCTCCGTGAGCGACAGGTTGAAGCCGTGAGTGGTGCAGGTGCCGAAGTTGATCCACTGGCTGCGCATGTCGCCATTCGCAAGAATTTCCGATTTCTGCTGCTGCATATCCTGTGTGTGGCTGAAGTTGGCAGTTAGCGAAAGATACTGTGAATAAGCCAGTTGCAGTTCTACGTCGTTGTTGAATTCCGGAGTGAGTTCCGTGTTGCCCATCTGATAGCTGTGAGCATCCACATACGTGCGGAACGGGTTCATCTGATAGTGGCTAGGGCGCTTGATTCTGCGGGTGTAGGAAACCGAAGTGATGATGGGCTGTCCGGCTTTGCCGAGAGGCGAGGAGGTGTAGCTCATGAAGGCAGTCGGGAATACGTCGAAGTAGCTCTTCGAGGTGGTAGTGTCGGCCGAAAGCCAATCGCCTTGCGAGAATGTGTATTCGCCTCTGAGGCCCAGCTTCAGGCTGAAATGCTGGCCGAACTGCTTGCCGGCAGTCACGTAAGCTGCTGCCACGTGCTCTTTGTAGTCGAAAACCGAAGGTGTCGTGCTTACCGTCTCCCCGTTGAGAAGCGAGTCGGTGGTCATCTCGTTGAACGTGTGAGAGAGTGCGTATTTGACACCCGTTTCCAGCATACCCGTCTTCCAGAACATGGTCTGGAAATCGGCTTTGGCCGAATAGATGTCCGCTTTCTGGCGGGTCTCGATGTTCAGCCCGTTCCAGAGCTCATCCCCGTTGAGATAGCTGTAGCGGCTGTCCTGCTGATTGGTCGTGTGTGAAGAGTAGCGGTTGTAATCGAGGTTGGCTGTCAGTTCGCGGCTGAGCGAATCGGAAAAGATGTGTGTATAATTGGGGTTGGCCGTGTGTTGAGGAGCCAGATTGCGCATTGATGTGGCGTTTTGGCTATGCTCGTTTACGATCGAACCTTCTTCTGTTTTGGTAAGCAGATAGCTGTTGTATTCGCCCTTCGGATCGCATTGCTGCTGCATCTGCATGGCAGGTGCCTGAAAGATGAAGCCAACGGTATTCTTGTCGTCAATCATGAAATCCTGACCGAGTTTCAGCATGTAATACTGGAAGTCGAGGTCGTAGTGGAGGTCGGAATGACGCTCCTGAAATGGCGTTTCCGAGCGCGATTCCACGTCTACGTCCATGGCGGAATACACCTGAGTGAGCGAGAGGTTGGTGTACGTTTTCTTGGTGCGGTAGTTGAGGTTGAGCGAGGTGAAATCCTGCTGCAGATAGCGTTTCACGTCGGAGAAATACATACCGCCATAGGCAGCGGATAGCGTGCCGTTCAGGCCCTGCATCATGTTGCGCTTGGTCTTGATGTTTATGATGCCGCCCGTACCGCTCGCATCGTATTTGGCCGAAGGATTGGTGATGATTTCTATCTTCTCGATGGTGTTGCCGTCTGTGCCTTCCAGCATGGCTTTGAGCTGTTCGCCGGATAGATAACTCGGCCGTCCGTCTACGTAAACTTCCACACCTTTGCCATTTACTGTCACATTACCGTCTTTGTCGATCATCACGCCCGGAGCCTTTTTCAGCAGGTCTTTTCCGTTGGTTCCTGCGGCCAAAGGCGAATTGGAAACGTTCAGCACCAGCTTGTCCATATGGCGCTCGATGAGTTGCTTTTTGGCTTTTACTTCCACTTCGCGGATGCGTTCCGTTTCTTCCTGAAGTACGATTGCCTCGAGCGCTTCCGAGAGAGGGAGCGTCAGGTTGATGCATCGGGTGGTGTAGCCGATATAGCTTACCTGAAGAATGGCTTTGCCGGCAGGAGCTGTCAGTTGATAATGCCCCTGTTCGTCGGTTATCGAGCCGCTGATGAGGCTGCTGTCCGGCTTGAGGAGCTGTACGGTTGCATAAGGGATAGGCTGTGCTGCGGCATCATTTACCGTGCCGCTGATGCTGTACTGCGCCATTGCGAGGGCGCTTACGAGTACGAAGCATATTGTCAGAATCTTTCGCATGATAGGTTTGTTTGTGTTATTGTTAAGTGTTGTTCTGTTTTTTTTTGTTTCACAGTATTAGACGCACCAACTGCTGAAAAAACTACATGCCCCCTCAAAAAAAGTTTTAGGGGTGTTCTGATAATTGCTTTTTGATCTTCAGTTTGCGTAACGCAGCGCGCGTTACGTTACGCAAAGAAACAAAGAAGGAGAGCCGGCTGCTTTCCTTCTTTGTTGTATGCTTGTGTGTTTTTATCCGTTGTTCTGCTTGATGGTGAGCGAACCGTCCGGATTGAGCGGATCGGCACATGCGAACGGCACCGGATAGCGCATGCCCTTCACCTCGATCTCTGCCTTGAGCTTGAGTCGTCCGCTGTTCCAGTCGAATCCCTTCGGGAGCGGCATCATAGCTGAGCGGATACCCTCTACGTCGGGGTAACCTGCATCCAGGCAACCGCTTACTTGTACGTCGCCTTCATCGGTGAAAAGCGTCAGACGGAGCACGCCAGGAACGCCGATATGCCATCATTTGTCATACCTATTATCAG
>JAGHUE010000173.1 GCA_018064985.1 Candidatus Colicola faecequi
AAACCAATTGGAACGGAATGGATTTAGACATAGAACTACGGCTCGGCAGCATGCGGCTGCTTTTCTTTCCACGTGAAGCTTTCGAAAAGATGATTTCCCAGAAGTTCAATTACCCATCGGGCACAAACGGCACAATGGAGCTCAGTTTTTATGTTCCCACTTATGCGGATGTGGATAAGGAATACGCCCGCGTGGTCAGCATGGGAGCAACGCCTGTCATGGGGCCGACTACCGAACCGTGGGGGCAGCGCACCTGCTACATCGCCGATCCGGAAGGCAATCTGATAGAAATCAGTTCGTTTGTAGAAGCATAAACGATATGTTGTCAAATGTTACCATTGGAAGAAATCAATCAAGATTCATTATGAAAATTATTACCCCCGCAGCAGTATGTATCGCATTGTGCATGACTCTCTCCAGCTGCCACAGGAAGCCGGAGAGCATCGAGGCTTTGCCTTCACATTACGTCACCATCGACGACAGTATCAAAGTACATTATAAGATTTGGGGCGAAGGTCCGAAGACCGTTATGTTCATCCATGGCTTCGGCTGCGATATGAACACATGGGAGGAGCAGTTCGATGCATTCCGCGATGGCCTCACCACCAGTCCATTTCCCAAGGGCGAGTGTAGCAGCAAGGACATGCGCCTCATCTTCATCGATCTCCCGGGTTATGGCCAGAGCTCCAAGCCGCACGTCGATTATACCCTCAGCTTCTTCAGCCAGGCTGTAACCAAAGTGCTCGACGAAGAGAAGTGCGGCTACGTCTTCCTTGTGGGCCACAGTTTAGGAACACCAATCTGCCGCCAAACGCTGATGGAACGTCCATGGCGCGTTGCCGGTATGATGGACATTGATGGCGTGTATTGCTTTTATCCGAAGCTCTCGGAGCATCCTACAGAGGAGGAGCAGACTGCCGCCAAGGCCTACGAAGAAGCCGTACAAGACTTCGCTTCTTCTTTCGACGGAGATGCCTGCTCGGACAATATCAGAGGGTTTGTCCAATCGCTCAAGGGACCTCACACCCCGGCAGAGATTACCGACTATGCCATGAGCTGCATGCCCGAGACCCCGGAATATGTGGCATCAAGCACCATGCACAACCTCATCGACCGCAAGTGGTGGAATGACTTCCCGATTCCATTCCCTGCAGAGATTATCTGCACCCAGAACAGTGGCCTTGAGCCAGACAATCGCGACAAGATGCAGGCCCTCTACCCTGCCATGCAATACACCGAGCTCGAGGACTGCGGACACTTCATCCAGATGGAACAGCCGACATTGATCAACGAATGCCTGCGCCGCCTCATCACTACGGCCATCCAGAACAATGTGGAGTGCTACGAGTTCGGCATCAGGGAATTGGAGCAGAATTATGCAGGATTTGAATTTAAGGTAACCGAAGAGAATCGCGCCGAGTATGAGCATATCAAGCAGGAGTATCTCGACAGCATCAGCATGGGCGTGATGTACGGTCCGAATGCTGTGGCCGAGATGTGCTGCTACATGCAGGACTTCCACCTAGGTTGCTCGTTCAAAATGTGGTCGAACCGCTTCCCGATGAAGTGGGCAAACTACAAGCTAGAGATGAAGGAATACAATCCAAAGCCAGTAGCCGAGAAGATTGACGATGAGACTTTCCTCCTCCGCTTCCCAAGCTGCATGGGCGATGATGCTTATGTGAAGTGGAGCTGGGAGGCTGTTGAGCAATACCGTAAGTCTGGTTGCACACACCTCATTGTAGATATCCGCGGCAATGGCGGTGGTGCAGATTGGCAATATCGTCCAATCTTAAATATTCTCTACAAGCAGTCCGGTAAGACTCATGGCGTAGTATTGCGGAATACCCCGGATAATAGAGAGCGCTGGCTACAATATGGTCCTGAAGATGAATGGATCAATGCTCTCGTAGATAGTGCTACTATTCATTCAAGTGAACATTGGTTTCCTGTCGGAGATGAATATGAAAGCCACGAGATGGAAGTCGATCCCCGCCGTCCACAGAAAGCGGCCATTCTCATCGATCGTTCGGTAGGCAGCAGTGGAGAACAACTCCTGCTCGACGTACGTGCAGTAGCTCCCGACGTCATGTTTTATGGCCGTGACAACTCGCTCGGCTGTATTGACATCTCCAATGTCACTTCCGTCCAGTTGCCACACACTCCCAATACCATTCACATTCCAACCACCATCAGCCGCCGAGTCATTCTGGGCGAAAAGCAGATTGATGGTCATGGTATTGAGCCGGATGTCCGCATGGATCTGCCACTTCCTGATTCGCTCACCGACAATATCGATGAATGGGTGCGCTGGGTAGCCGAGGACCTGAAGAAAGAAAGAAATAAGTAAATAATGAATAACAACACATTAAATTTTAGAGCAATGAACGAAACAAAATTTTGTCAGAGCTGCGGAATGCCGCTCACGGAGGAAATCCTCGGCACCAATGCCGACGGAAGCAAGAACGAAGATTATTGCATCTATTGCTACAAAGACGGGGCATTTACCGGCAATTTCACGATGGAAGAAATGGCCGAGTATTGCTCGATGTTCGTAGAAGAATACAACAAAAATACAGGCAAACAGCTGACTGCCTGCGAGTATAAGCAGGTGTTGCTGGAATATTACCCTGCGCTCAAGCGCTGGAACGGCGAGGACAAGAACCTGCCGCATGCGGATCATCCGATGAAGAAAATCTTTATCGAAGAGGTGAACGCACTCGGACTTCCGGAACTGCAAATCAGCAACCTGTATGTACTGCAAGGCAGCTTCGTCAACCAGGCTTACATGATCAACGGCAACGAAGTGAAACTGCTGGACGATAATGCCATGTATTGGGGCAATCAGGTGCAACGCACGAACGGAAAATGCTACGGAATAGCCTGCGACGAGCAGTATATCCTCGTAAGCGAATACGGAGCGGACGGCTCGGACGCACAGCTTATCGTGCTGAAGAAACGCACCAAGGAGTAACACTTACAAAAAGAAAAAGACAATCCCCTCGCCCGGTCGGACGAGGGGATATTTTGTAAGCAATATACGGCATAGAGCCGGGAGCCGGCAAAAAAGACGGATGCTGCCGATCAGAATGGCATAATATCTGCAGGAGCAGAAGCGGAAGATGAGGCATCGGAAGCAGCGGGCTGCTCTTTGGGTTTTGCCTCATCGGGGCGATAGAGAATCTGGACGTTCTCGCCTACGATCTCGGTCTTCTGACGGATGATACCGTCGGCCTCCCAACGGCGGGTCTGGAGTTTGCCCTCTACGTAGATTTTCATTCCCTTGCGGAGATACTTCTCGGCCCACTCGGCCAACTGACGCCAGAGGACAATAGCGTGCCATTCTACGCGTTCGGGCACTTCCGTACCGTTCTGCATCACATAAGCGCGCTCGGTAGTAGCGAGATTGAACGTGGCGATCGCTGCCCCGCGATCGAGGTACCGGACTTCAGGATCGGCGCCGATATTACCGATAAGGATAACTTTGTTGACAGATGACATAGTTGTAAGTAAATAAGTGAAATACAAAAGTTTAATTGAGACAGGTCCTTACAACCCTTTCGTTTGTAATGCAAAATTAACAGAAAAATCCGAATTATGCAAATAAATTTGCTGAATTCAAAAAAAAAAACTATCTTTGCACGTTAATTATAAACAATGAACACTATGCGCAGATTTTTCTTGACCGCGGCACTTCTGACCGCTGTTGTTTGCAGTATGATGGCTCAGAAAGAGGACTATGTAGCCCGCTGCATCGCATTTTATAATCTTGAGAACCTCTTCGACACCATTCACGACGAGGGCAAGAACGACTACGAGTATCTCCCCGACGGAGCCATGCACTGGACTCCGCTCAAATATGAGCATAAACTGCACAATATGGCTTATGCCATCTCGCAGTTCGGTCTGGACAAATCGGCTATCGGAGCCGTTTGCATCGGTGTAGCCGAAGTGGAGAATATCGGTTGCCTCTACGACCTGGCCAAGCAGCCGGAGATTGCCGACAGAAACTATCAGCCGATCCTGCTTGAAGGTCCGGACCGCCGCGGTGTGGATGTAGGTTTTCTTTACAACCCCTCGTATTTCACTCCGGTAGGCAAGCCGAAGGGCTACGAGCTGAAGGCACATTATGCCGACGGAGGCGAAGTGAAGAGCCGTCTGCAGTTGCTCGTAAGCGGTTACCTGAAAGACGATAAGGGAATCGTCCGCGACAAGATCCATATCATCGTGAACCACTGGCCTTCTCGCTACGGCGGCGAGGAGAGCTCAAGAGCAACGCGCGATACGGCCGCCATGCTCTGCAAATCGATCTGCGACTCTATTTATCTCAAAGAGCCGCGCGCAAAGATCATCATCATGGGCGACTTGAACGACGATCCGTTCAATCACTCGTGCGCAGAAGTGCTGGGCGCAAAAAAGACCCGCGGCGAAGTGGAAGAACAGGGCCTTTTCAACACGATGTGGCAGCGTCTGGACCGAGGCATCGGCAGCTTGGCTTACAACGGCAGTTGGAACCTCTTCGACCAGATCATCATCTCCGAACCGCTCATGAATGCCGAGCGCTCGACCGACAAATGGAGCTACTGGGAGCCTGAAATCTTCAACAAGCCGTTCCTCACCACGCAAGAAGGCAAAGACAAAGGCACTCCGCTGCGTACGCACAAAGGCGGAGTATGGCTCGACGGCTACGGCGACCACTACCCGACCATGATTTATCTGATCAAACAGAAATAAGCGCAACAGAATACTCATTCCCGACATGGAATACCCTACTCTGCAAGGCAAACTCATCATGCCCGAATACGGGCGCAACATACAGCGGATGGTGGAGCATGCGCTCACGCTGACGGACCGCGAAGAGCGCAACCTCTGCGCAGCAGCCATCATCAAAGCGATGATGCAACTCAATCCGGAGCTGGACAGCAGCGAGAAACGGCACACGTTTTACGACCATCTGGCCATGATCTCGGATTTTCAGTTGGACATCGATTATCCGTACGGCGAGCCGCAACCGGAAGAGCTGAAACTGCTGCCGGAACATCTGCAGTACAGCAACTCGGCGTTCCCGTTCCGCCACTACGGCAAGATCATCCAGGCGATGATAGCCGAAGCGGTAAAAGAAGAGGACGAAGAGAAGCGGCTGATGCTGACTATCTACATCGCCAACCGACTGAAATACACGTACTTGGTTTGGAACAAGAACCAGGTGGAGGACGAGGTGATCATGAGCGATGTGGAACGGTTGTCGAAAGGGCGGCTGACCTGCGACTTCGAAGGATTCTATCTGCTGCCGGCCAACGAACTGGTACCGAAAGACGCTCCGCAGAAAAAGAAGAAAAAGAAATGAGGTGCGTAGCGCACACCAAGTTATGCGTTAAGCGATAGTTTGGGAAGTGCGTAGCGCACACCAAGTTATGCGTTAAGCGGTAGTTTGGGAAGTGCGTAGCGCACACCAAATTATTTCATAGAAGGCGGATATATATTACCGAATCTTAAAAATAGTACATTTTTTTGAAGGTGGAAAGCGGAAGAAAAGTCTTACTTACTTCTTACGAAAGTCTTACCGAGTCCTTATGTAAACTCCAGTAAGCAAAATCTTAAAAATAGTACATTTTTTTCGGGAGCATCCATTGCCATATGAATTATTTGTTGTAATTTTGCGGCGTTTTTCGAAAAAACTCAACAAAGTTGAGGAAAAAGGTTAACACTATTATTGTTTTGAAATGAAGAAATTTTTACCCTTGCTGCTCGTTTTGGCCGTTTTGAGCAGTTGCCATAAAAAAGAAACGACAGTCGTTTGCGAGCAGTTCACTCTCGACGACGCAGCATATCTCACTGATGATCAGCAGGACAGCCTGACCATCAACCTCGCGATGGAGTATCCGACCCAGATCTATCCGGACTCGGTAAAAGACCGCATTCAGAAAGATATCATGCTTCACCTTTTCGGCGATGCATTCGTTGAGATGGAGCCTCAGCAGGCGCTCGAAGCATATGCAGCAATGCTGAAGACGGAGTACAAGCTCAACAACCAGCCGCTGCTTGAAGAGTTGCTGGAGAACGGCGTGGACGAGGAAATGAGAGGCGCTATTCTGTGCCAGGAGCAGTCGTTGAGCGGCAGCGTAATGGGAATAGTAAAAGACATCATGAGCTACGGCGTAGAGCGCTACGTGTTCCTCGGCGGCCCTCACGGCAACAACTACCGTCTGTTCGTCAATTTCGACCTTCTGAGCGGCAAAGAGTTGCGCGAGAAGGACATTTTCGAAGAGGATTACGAGGATCAGCTCACCGAGCTGCTGCTGAAGAATATGGTAGAGCAGAACGATGAGATCGACCTGATAAAGGACCTCGAGATGGCCGGATACAACGTGGATGACATTCATCCGAATGACAATTTCTACCTGGCCGAAGAGGGCATTACGTACGTTTTCAATCCGTATGAGATTGCGCCCTACTCGATGGGCGAGACGGAGATCCTGATTCCGTGGGAGGATGCAGAGCCGCTGCTTCAGTCGCACGTGAAAGAAGGACGGACGCTGCCTTACTTCCTGAAGAAGCTTTTTTAAGC
>JAGHUE010000017.1 GCA_018064985.1 Candidatus Colicola faecequi
GTGTGCATCCGTATGCCTCGATCACGATGGGGCAGAAGGGCGCAGGTGAGCTCGTCGATTTCGATGCGCTGGCGCCTTATGTAGCCGGTTTCTCCGACGACGGCAAGGGCGTGCAGTCGGAGGAGCTGATGCGTGAGGCTATGAAGCGATGCAAGGCTGCCGGCAGCATCATCGTGGCTCATTGTGAGGTAGATTCGCTGCTCCGCGGCGGCTATATTCACGATGGTGAGTATGCATCGGCCAACAACCATAAAGGCATCTGCTCGGAGAGCGAATGGAAGGAAATAGAGCGCGACATCCGTCTTGTAGAAGAGACCGGGTGTCGCTTTCATATTTGTCATATCAGCACGAAAGAGAGCGTGGAGCTCATCCGTGAGGCCAAGCGCAAGGGCCTTCCCGTGACGTGCGAAACCGGTCCGCACTACCTGCTTCTGAGCGATAAGGACCTGCAGGAAGACGGCCGCTGGAAGATGAATCCGCCTCTGCGTTCGGAGGCCGACAGTCTGGCGATGATAGAGGGCCTGAAGGACGGCACGATCGACTGCATCGCTACCGACCACGCCCCGCATTCGGCTGAAGAGAAGAGTCGCGGCCTGGAGAAGAGCGCCTTCGGCATCGTAGGATTGGAAACGGCCATGCCGCTCGTTTACACCTACCTCGTGGAGCCCGGTATCATCTCGATGGAGCGCATGATAGAGCTGATGTCAGTCAACCCGCGCAAGATTATGGGTATGGGCGAACCGACCGAGTTTATCGACGTAGATTTCTCGGAAGAATATGCCATCAACCCGGCCGAATTCCTCTCGATGGGCAAAGCCACTCCGTTCGAGGGCTGGAAGGTGAAGGGAAGAGTGCTGCGCAAGTGAGAAGGCTTTAAGTGAGAAGGCTTTAAGTGAGAAGGCTTCAAGTGAGAAGTGAGAAGGCTTTAAGTGAGAAGTGAGCAATTAGCAATTAGTAATTTGAAAATGAGGCAGGGCAAATATACGATACTCAAGAACGAGGCGCTGACCGCGCAAGTATGGCGGATGGAGCTGGCGGGCGATACGGAAGGTATTCGTCCGGGGCAGTTTGTCGACATCCGTTTGCCGGAGCTTTTCCTCCGTCGCCCCATCTCGGTGTGCAACGCGGAAGAAGGCGTCCTTACTATTATATATAAGGTGGTAGGCAAAGGTACGGACCTGATGCGCACGCTGACCGCCGGCACGGAGCTCGATCTGCTCACCTGCCTCGGCAACGGCTACGACCTTTCCCAAGCCGGCGAGAAGCCGCTCCTTCTGGGCGGCGGAGTAGGGGTGCCGCCCCTGTACATGCTGGCCAAGGAGCTCTGCCGCGAGGGCAAGCGTCCCGTGGTGGTACTGGGTTTCAACACGGCTGCCGAGATCTTCTACGCAGAAGAACTGGCTGCCCTCGGCTGCGAGGTGCGCGTTACCACGGCCGACGGTTCTGCCGGACAGAAAGGCTTCGTAACGGATGCGCTGCCGGCTGAATACACCTATTTCTACGCTTGCGGTCCGCTGCCGATGCTCCGCGCTATCGAGCGCTCCTGCACCAGCGACGGCGAGATGAGCTACGAAGAGCGCATGGGTTGCGGCTTCGGCGTTTGCGTAGGATGCACGGTGAAGACTATTGCCGGATATAAGAGGGTGTGCAAGGATGGTCCGGTATTTAAGGTAAAAGAAGTGATCAACGAATAATAGAAATGGCAGACAACAGACTGGAAATAACGCTGAGCGGTGTGCGGCTCGACAACCCGGTGATCCCGGCGAGCGGCACTTTCGGTTTCGGTCAGGAGATGGCCGAGGCCTACGACATCAACTGCCTGGGCAGCCTCTCTTTCAAGGGAACGACCCGCGAGGCGCGCTACGGCAATCCGCTCCCGCGCATTGCTGAATGCGGCTCGTACGGCATGATCAACGCTGTAGGTCTGCAGAACCCCGGTGTGGAGAAAGTGATCGAGCACGAACTGCCCGAGCTCCGCCGGATTTTCAGGAAGCCCATCGTGGCCAACATCAGCGGTTTCTCCATCGAGGATTATCAGTATGCCTGTGCGCTTCTCGACAAAGAGGAGCAGGTGGAGATCCTGGAGGTGAATATCTCGTGCCCGAACGTGCACAACGGCGGTATGGCTTTCGGTACAAGTCCGGAAGCGGCAGCTGAAGTGACCCGCGCCGTGAAGGCCGTTACCACGAAGCCCGTATACATGAAGCTGAGCCCGAACGTGACCGATATCGTAGCGATCGCGAAGGCGTGTGAAGAAGCGGGTGCCGACGGCCTCTGCCTCATCAACACGATGCTGGGTATGCGCATCGATATCCGCAGGAAAAAACCGATCATCGCCAACCGCTACGGCGGCTACAGCGGTCCGGGTATCTTCCCGATAGCGCTGAGGATGGTCAATCAGGTGGCTCGCGCCACGAAGCTCCCGATCATCGGTTGCGGCGGCGTAGGCACGGCCGAGGATGTGGTAGAGATGATGATGGCGGGCGCTACGGCAGTGGAGGTAGGAGCCGCCAATCTGGTGAACCCCACCGCCTGCAAAGATATCATCGACGCGCTCCCGCGCGTATTGGATGAAATAGGAGTGGAGCGTCTGGAGGATATCATCGGGGTGGTGAATAAGGACTAAGGACTAAGGACGAAGGAAACCCTAACGACAACGACAACCACAACGACAACTCCTTTGGCTGCGCCAAGAGATCTTAAAATAAAGGACAAAAGACCGCTTCGCTGAAGGACAAAAGACGAAAGACAAAAGACAAGATATGAAAAGAGAAGTGATTATCGCATGCGATTTCGCAAGTGCAGAGCAGACTTATGCTTTCCTGGATAAGTTTGCCAATGAGGAGAAAAAACCGTTCGTAAAAATTGGTATGGAACTCTTCTATGCCGAAGGTCCGGAGATCGTTCGCGCCATCAAGAAGCGCGGCCACAAGATCTTCCTCGACCTGAAGTTGCACGATATCCCCAACACGGTAAAGAAAGCGATGGCGGTATTGAGCCGCCTGGATGTGGATATGGTGAACCTTCACGCAGCCGGCACCAAAGAGATGATGGTAGCCGCTCTGGAGGGTCTGACCCGCGCTGACGGCAGCCGTCCGATCCTGCTGGCCGTAACGCAGCTCACCTCCACCAGCGAGGAGCGCATGCACACCGACCTGCTCATTCCGGGTACGGTAGGCGATTGCGTTTGCCATTATGCGCGTTGCGCACAGGAAGCCGGTCTGGACGGTGTGGTTTGCTCGCCGCTGGAGGCCGGTATGGTAAAAGAGGCTTGCGGCAAGGCGTTCTATTGCGTTACCCCGGGTATCCGCTTCGCCGACGGCGCAGTAGGCGACCAGGTACGAATCACCACTCCCGCCCGCGCCAAGGAAATCGGTTCGGATTACATCGTAGTGGGCCGTCCGATCACGGCTGCCGACGATCCGGTAGCTGCTTATCGCCGCTGCTGCGCAGAGTTTGAATGATCAGTTGTCAATGATCAATTAACAATTTGTAAATTTGTAAATAAAATGACTATACAGGAAAAGATTGCCAGCGATCTTCTGAAGATCAAGGCCGTATTCCTCCGTCCGGAGGAGCCGTTTACCTGGGCAAGCGGCATCAAGAGCCCTATTTATTGCGACAACCGTCTGACGCTTTCCGACGTGGAAGTGCGCGAAGATGTAGAGAACGGCCTGGCCGAGACGATTCGCCAGCACTATCCGGAAGTTGAAGTGCTGATGGGTACGTCTACCGCAGGTATCGCTCATGCAGCTATCACGGCTACGAAGCTCAACCTGCCGATGGGTTACGTGCGCAGCGGCGCCAAGGACCACGGCCGCGGCAACCAGATCGAGGGCCGCCTGGAGAAGGGCCAGAAGGTGGTAGTGGTAGAAGACCTGATCTCTACCGCAGGCAGCTGCATCGAGGTAGTGAACGTGCTTCGCGAGGCCGGTGCCGATGTGCTGGGCGTTGTTTCGATCTTCACCTACGGTATGCAGAAGGGCCTCGACCGCCTGGCAGCAGCCGACGTGAAGAACATCAGCCTCTCCTGCCTCGACGTACTTTCCGAAGTAGCCGTAAAAGAAGGCTACATCACCGAGGCGCAGCAGAAGGGCCTTATCCAGTTCCGCAACAATCCGTCCGACGAAAGCTGGATGGGAAAATGATCAATTATCAATGATCAATTTGTAAATTTGTAAATTTGTAAAATAAGATAATGCGTCATCTTCTTGATCCTACTGATCTCTCCAC